>BTQQ01000010.1:0-21778 GCA_036985955.1 Zetaproteobacteria bacterium
GTTTGATTGCGGAGATGTCCCATGCCCTGAAATCGCCATCCAGTTCCAGCCCAATCACCCATGTTTTGGGGTGCAGGCGATCATCCTTGTTGCGTACCGGGAAATAGATACTGCGGCTTTTGCCGTAATCACCATAGGGATCACGATTGTAATCACGGTAGTAGCCGGTATGACGCGAAAGAACCGTGGTATCCGGGTGCTGTTTGTGCCATGCCTTCCATGAGGTGTGGGTAAGCGGCATCAACTTCAGCGTTTCCCCCATGCGGGGTCCGGCTACGGCCTGCATCATGAGTTGCGACCATAGTGTTTCCGTTTTTTTGTCGTAGAGCAGTACATCGGACTGATAGAGCAGGCCGGAAACACCGAACTGATCCCTGGTATCGAAAGCCATGCCGCTGCCGCATAAAGGACAGTAAGTGATAACAAACGGTTTCTTTTTGATGCGGTCATTGACGATTTCATGCCAGTTGAGAATACGAACAGGATAGGCGCGTGCATGACCATTCACCACGATGCCCAGTATGAAATCTTCATCATTCAGCCATGTATCACCGAGAGCGCCAGGCTCCACCTTGGGAAAGGTCAGGGCAGGGATACCATCCTTGGGTGGTCCGCCGGAGAGGATGTCTTCCTGTGGAATCAGGGATGGTTTGAGTGTGAATCCGGAAAGCAACAGAAACACCATCGGTACTGACACCATACGCATCCACGAAAAATGGTAGTGACGTAGTATTGAAAAAGAAGTCTTGTGCATCATGCCTTAGAGGTCGCTCACGCCAGCATTGCGTTACAAGCCTTTATGCTTCCGGAAAGGTCAGAATCTCCACGCCGGTTTCAGTGATGGCCAACGTATGCTCGAACTGGGCGGACAGTGATTTGTCACGTGTCACCACCGTCCAGCCGTCTCTCAGCAGCTTTACGCCCGGCTTGCCCAGATTCACCATGGGCTCGATAGTGAACACCATACCGGGTTTGATGGCAGCCCCGGTTCCTGGGTTCCCATAGTGCAACACCTGCGGGTCTTCATGGAACTCGCGGCCAATTCCGTGACCGCAGTATTCCCGTACAACAGAGCATTTCTCGGATTCCACATAGCTCTGGATGGCATGGCCGATATCACCCAACGTGGCACCGGGGCGGGTGGCAGCAATACCGATTTCCAATGCTTTTCGGGAAATTTCGGTAATTTTCCTTCCTTTAACCGTTGGATTGCCGACATAGAATGTCTTGCTGGTATCGCCGTGAAAGCCGTTCAGAAAGCTGGTGACATCGACATTAATGATGTCGCCGTCCTTCAGTTTCTTCGGTCCCGGAATACCGTGACAAACCACATGATTGACCGACGTACAGACTGATTTGGGGAATCCATGGTAGTTCAAGGGTGATGGAATCGCACCATGCTTGATGGTGTAGTCGTGCACCAGTGTATTGATTTCATCGGTAGTCACACCGGGCCTGATATGTTTTTCGATCATCACCAGCGTGGCTGCCGCCAGGCGGCATGCAGGCCGCATCCGTTCGATTTCTTCAGGGGTTTTGATGCGAATCATGCGATGAATGCTTGATGTGCAACCCATGGATTGCAACCCTTGGAAATTATGAGTGACAAAGTCGTAAAAAGTCCATCCATGGCCTTTCTACTCCAGGGAAAGTGAAAAGTGTGATTTTCACTTTCCTTACAAGTCAATGACTTGCGCACCCGTCCATGGGCGCGATGATGACTTTGAAAAAAGTCATCATGATTGAATTTCCCGATCCCGAGAAGGCTGATGCCAATGGCCTGTTGGCCACAGGGGGTGATCTTGCGCCTGAAACGCTGATAGCTGCCTATCGCAAGGGGATTTTCCCCTGGTATGAGGCTGGAGGCCCCATTCTCTGGTGGAGTCCCGATCCCCGTATGGTGCTGTTTCCGGATGATTTTCATTGCTCGCGCAGGCTCGCCCGGCGCATACGGCAAGGGCGCTTCCGTATCAGTGAAAACACGGCGTTTGACGATGTGATGCGCGCGTGCACGACGCGAGAGGAAGGGTCATGGATTACGCCCGGGATGATTGCGGCCTATACGCGTCTGTTTGAGTTGGGGCATGCCCGTTCAGTTGAAGTATGGGAAGGTGATACGCTTGCCGGCGGATTATACGGAATAAATATAGGGCGGGCCTTTTTTGCCGAATCCATGTTTCACACGCGCACGGATACCTCCAAAATGGCAGTGGCTTACCTGGTTGAAAAGGCACAGCAAAACGGCTGGATATTTATTGATTGCCAGTTTTATACCGAGCATCTGGCAAGTCTTGGGGCAATCGAAATACCGAGAAACGAGTTTCTTCATCTGCTTGACCGGGCATTAACATAAAAAGCCGCCGGAATTTCTCCCGGCGGCCAGTCTAAGCGTGCAACAATCAGGTTAGTGGTGTTTCACCTTGTACTGAACGTTGCCAAACATCACATGGAAGAACGGCTGACCGAACATCTTGCTTTCAGACAGCAGCGCTACGCTTGGATTTTATGTGAACAGGCCCTTGTTGTGGTTAACCATATTCGCCAGTAAATACGCGCGAAACCGGGCCTTCCAGTATGATTGAATCAGGGGTTCCGGATACAACGACATCGCCGCCGGGCATGTGAATGGTTTGCGGACGGGTGTGCTCTTCCGTGTTCCAGATTGCAGCAGCGACGGCACAGGCACCGCTGCCGCAGGAGGGTGTATGGCCGACGCCGCGTTCGATAATGTCCACGTAGACATCGTCACCAATCTGTCCGCTGATGATTTCGATATTACGATCTTCAGGAAATTCTTCCGTAGCCTCGAAAAAAATACGGTGCGGATTGCCGATTTCAACATCCACATGGCTGTCCGTGCGGTCCGTTACGGTTGCAGCGCCCATGTGAACACGAATTCGGTCATTGTTCTTTTCCGCCCGGACAATGCGGTCGATGATCCTTATGGACAGGGTAGATGGGCCTTTATCGAGTAACAGGCTGGCGACACAACGTAAGCCATTGCCGCAATTTCCGGCTTCAGAACCATCGTTATTGAAAATACGCAGTTGAATATCGGCTTTGTCATCGGGGAAAATAGCCAGGAGTTGATCGCAGCCAATGCCATAACGGCGTTCGGAAATCCCGCGAACAAATTCGCGGGTTAACTCAGGCAGCTTGCTGGTACGACCGTCCAGAATCACGAAATCGTTTCCCTGAGCCTGCATTTTGGTGAACGGAAGCGGGCTCATGATTTATGTTCTACAACCACGGTTGTATAGATGCCCCCGCGCACATTAAATTCCGCCGTAATTTTCAGGTAGCGTGGATCAAGCAACGCGATGAGATCACTGGCAATCATGTTGGTAACCTGCTCGTGGAAGTGTCCTTCGTCGCGGAAGCTCCAGTAATAGAGCTTCAATGACTTCAACTCGACGCAAAGCCGATCCGGCACATAATCGATCTCTATCTCGGCAAAGTCCGGCTGCCCCGTTTTCGGGCACAGGCAGGTAAACTCCGGGGAATCAATATGGATGTGATAATCGCGTTCCGGATTCGGATTCAGGAATGTTTCCAGATGTTTTGATGCTATTTGTTTTGATGGGATTTTTGTCAATTCATGCCTCGAAATGAGTAATAATGTCGGCGTAGATGTCAGTCAGGACTTCCAGTTCACTGATGGCAACACATTCTCCAACCTGATGAATGGTGGAATTCGTGAGCCCAAGTTCAGCCACGGGTATGCCTGCTGCTGCCAGGAAACGCCCGTCAGAGGTTCCACCGCCGGTATCACGCTTTGTTGTCATGCCGGTCACGCGCTGTATCGAAGATTCGACAAGATCAAGGAACGGACCATCCGGTGTTGAAAAAACTTCAGCCTGATGCTGAATATCCAGAATGACATTTACGCCATCACAAGCTTCGAAAATACGCTGCTGGATACCGTCAAAATCAATGCCCGGATTGTACCGGATATCGACAGAGATCGAGCATGTTCCGGGTATGACGTTGATAGCGCCCGTGCCAGCCTGAATGTTGGTAATCTGGCAGGTGGTGGGCGGAAAGCCGGGTGCAGCCTCGCCCCAGTCAATGCGAGTGATACGATCAAGTACCGGAGCCGCCAGATGTACGGCATTAACGGCCTCGTGCGGATAGGCTGAATGACCCTGTTTTCCCTCAAATACGGCAGCAACCTGCACCACGCCACGGCGGCCACGGCGTATGACATCGCCAACCTGTTCTGAAGACGACGGCTCGCCGACGATGGCTGCGTCGGGGAGCATATCTTTTGCTTGCAAGGCTTCGACAATTCGGATGGTGCCATCGGTCGATTCCCCTTCTTCATCAGATGTGATGAGTAATTGAATGGAGGGTAGGGGCGCATGTTCTTCAATCAATCGCGCAAGCGCTGCCAACCAGCAGGCAATGCCGCCCTTCATGTCCTGTGCGCCACGGCCATGTAATATATTCTTCTCCACAACGGCTTCAAAGGGAGGGTGTGGCCATTGTTCGACAGGCCCGCATGGCACCACATCGGTATGGCCGGCAAAAGCCAGGCATCCTGTTTTTTCACCGTGACGCATATAAATGCTGTTTGTTACATCGCTGGCATTGATACGGGTTCGGGTGAATCCCAGCGGAGCCAGCACGGACTCAAGATAATCCTGGCAACCGTTGTCCGCGGGTGTAATGGATTGTATCCGAAGCAATTCTACAGCGTGGTGAAGAGCGGCTGGGTCAGGCATGACGGTAGCTTAACATTCCGTGAGAGCTATGAGAATTGGAACAGTTCTTTCATGAATGCATGAGACAATCGGGAGTGCCACGTATGTGCAAGCGCCCAAGCACTTCTTTTTGCCGCAAGGCGACTTCATGCTGCAGCTTCTGCATGCCGACATGGTCCGTGCTTAACTCCAGCCCCAGCCTTGCATTTCCGGAGTCCACCTCTGATTTCCATCGAATCACGCCTTTGAATTCGAAAGCTGTTTGCCTTACCTGAAAGTTGCAGTGCAACATATCCCCAACTTTTCCCGGCAAGCGATCCTTAGCCGTAATACCCAGCCCTGTAGCAGAAAAATCCCGCATATTCACATCCCATTTCGGACCATGCGCTCGTTTCACGATAGCTGTTTGATGCTCCGCGCACAGGACGCGAATATGTTGTCTGCGTTCCCTGGCAATTTCGAGTATTCCAGCATTCTTCCAATGTACGGCATGACGATTCGCACTCTCAACAGCCATGCGCAGACATAATTTACTGTTGGGTAACCGGACATGCGCGTAACACTGATGCTCTCCCGCAGCTATCACCAGGGCGAGTTCCCTGGTGCGGTTCACGCTGATGCTATCGTCACGTACATCGCGTATATCGGCATTGGCGATAACAGGCATTTCATCGAAATAATTGTAAAATTCGATACATCCGGCCTTGAGCCATGTGTTACGTGCCTTGCTCAGCATCAGGGCTTGTCCTTCATCCACGAGTTGGGATCGGAGCGCATCAAACTGCTGATCCCAGTGCTGCGCAATGGCATGAATCAGGGATGTCTGCATGCGATCAAAGTGCAGTAATATCTTTCGTATTTCCTCGCATAGCTGATATGTTTCCATTGAGGAAACAGCAGACACCCGATCCTGTAGAATGACATTCCGCCCGTGCATCAATGCAGTCTGTAATTTAGTGGCGGAGCATCCATCATCAAGCAGGCCTGCAATAATTTTCAGAGATGATTGTCTGGAAGGAGATGCCAGCAATCCGGCAAGATATTGAATACTTACATCGGAAACCCCGGGTAAGGTTTTTGTAAGCATTGCTTCAATGGTATCCGTCAGTTTGCTGTTCATATCAGGGGGTTTTGCAAGAGGCACATAAAAGACGCACTACGCTACCCATGGCAAAGCTGGCGCAAACGGGTATCCGCATTAATTGTTGTGACCTGGTACTTCTATCCTGAAATCACGTAAGACCTTTTCCGGCGCGCCCAGTGTGCCGGCCGCGGCATAAAGTGTGCCATCTACTTCAATTTGCAGCGCTGCGGCATTACCACATGTTACCGACAGAAACGGAGCGCTGCTTTCAAGCCGCAGGCTTTGCCCCGGATGCAACAAGGCCTCTTTCAGCAGTGTGCCGGAAGGATCATGCACCTGTAGCCATGCGGATGCATCGATAGCCGTCAGGCGGTAGTGATGTGTTTTAAACACCTTTTCAGGAAGCGCCGCAGGTGGGGAAGCTCCCGCCTCATTATCCGTTTGAGACAACGACAACGCTTCGACATTTGTGCTGACAGGAGGTTTGCCGGAGTCTGATAATGCATCAGGTGGTTGTGCAGCAGGGGTTATATTCCTCTTTTCCATCTCTTTCGAAGCAGTTTTTTCAGTTGCTGGCGGGCTTGTATTAGTGGAAGGAGCTTCCGGTGGAGGCGTGTCCTTCTCACCACTTCCCACGACATTGAACAGGATCAAAAGCAGCACGAAGAGAATGCCTGCAGCCATGGCCCACATTTTATTGGGTGCGATAGGCGGGTCGGGCATGGTGAAGGGTTTGGTAAGCTGATAACTCCCGGATTTCAGCGCTTCGATATCTTCATGGAAGTTTTCACCGAGGAGAGCGGCATACTGACGCAGGAAACCAAGCACATAGACTTCCTCAGGCAGGTTGCTCCAGTCGCCGTCTTCCAGTCCTTTTAAATAGGCTTCACGAATACGCAGTCTTGAAGATACTTCCGCAATCGTTATTTCTCTGCGTTCGCGGGCAGTTTGTAGCTGTTGTCCCAGCCGGACCTGAATTTGTCTCTTCAGATCATCAGCGGGGGACTCTTTTTCCCCTTGCTCCACTTCTGTCAGGTCGGGAGGAAATGAATCGGTCATAGGTCTGATAGCCTCTTGATTTCTTCTTCAGCCCATGCCTTGTTTAAAGGATCGGATGTAAGTCTATGGAAATGTTCCAGTTGTTTCCGGACCCCTGAGACATTTCCTTCCTTGCGAAGCAGATACAGCAACCCTTCAAGTGCCTGCCGGTTGCCGGGTTTGTCCCGCAAGATGGTTTCATAGAGGGCTTTGGCATAAGTGATGCGTTTGTAACGTACATAGGCCTGGGCTTCCCGGATGCGGGATGTTTCCTGAAAACGGTTGAGAATTCGGGCCTGACGGTAGGCCGCAATGGCTTCATTGAAGCGATCCTGAAGCAGCAAGGCGTCGCCAAGATTGATGTAGGCGATATCCGGATGGCGGTAGCGGGGGTTGTCCAGAGCCTTGCGAAAATATTTCTCGGCAGCGTTTGGCTTGTTCATTCGCAGCATCAGTCCGCCATAATTGTTGTAGGTGGCCGGAGATGGATCATGCTTGATCGCCCGGCGATAGTAAGCATTGGCCTTGTCCAGATTGCCACGCAATTGCCAGGCGTAACCGAGCGCACCCAGCACATCGGAACGATTCGGGTTCAGACTCTCGGCGTGCAGCAATTCTTTAAAAGCCTTGGGCATGTTTCCTTTGCTCAGGGCATCTATGCCAAGTCGATAATGGGTGTCCACGCGCTTGGCCTGAAGTTCCGGACTCACTGAAGGGGACATCGTTGAACATGCGGAAAGTGCAACCGTGATGGATAGTAATATGATATGAAGCCATGTGTTCTTTAACATCACAATAACCGCCCCACAAGGGCGTGAACCGGTTTCAACGCCTGATCGTCCAAAGCTGTCATATCACTGATAATGGCGTATTCCAGTGCCGAGTGGCAACCCTCCGTGCAAAGATGAATGTCTTCATCTGTTTCAAAAAGTGCGAACAGCATGCGTTGTGCTTTAGCAACATTATCGCGCATAATTTCAAGCACATTACTTACGTTGACATCATCCTCTTCTTCGTGCCAGCAATCATAATCGGTGCTCATAGCCACCGTGGCATAGCAAATTTCCGCCTCTCGGGCGAGTTTGGCCTCGGGCATGTTGGTCATACCAATCACATCCATGCCCCAACCACGATACAGTTCGGATTCCGCTCTGGAAGAAAACTGGGGCCCCTGCATGGCGAGATAGGCACCGCCTTCATGCATGGAGATTCCTACAGTCTTACAAACCTTGGCCAATTGAGTGCGCAAGCTTGTGCAAACAGGGTTTGCCATGGATACATGGGCAACGACTGGTCCATCGAAAAAAGTGGAGGCGCGACCAAGCGTGCGATCTACAAACTGATCCACCAGCACAAAGTCTCCCGGCTTGATGTCCTCTTTCAACGAGCCCACGGCAGATATGGAGATGATGCGCGAAACACCGGCCAGCTTCATGGCATAAATATTGGCGCGGTAATTGATGTGGTGCGGCGGAATTCGGTGCCCCTGTCCATGGCGTGGCAGAAATACGACTTCATGACCACAAATACGGGTTAATACCAAACGATCCGAAGGGGGGCCGTAAGGCGTTTCGATATTGAGATAGTCGAGCACTTCAACACCCTCAATGCCATACAAGCCGCTGCCGCCGATAATACCGATTCGACTGTTCAATGTTCCTCCATCCCGGAACGGCTGGCCAATGCATCTGCCGGGTTGTCCGCCTGAGCTTTCAACTGACCGCATGCGGCCATAATATCATCTCCACGAGAGCGCCTTACGGTGGCACGAACGCCTTTTTTTATCAAGGCTTTGGAAAATTCGTTCATGTGTTGCTTTGAGGAAGCCAGGTAGGGTGTTCCCGGCCACGGGTTAAAGTGAATCAGATTGACGCGTTCCCGTTCCGGGTTGACGAATCGTGCGAGGGCATTCAAATCTGTTGTGCGGTCATTGACGTCCGCAAGCATCACATATTCCAGCGTAATATGGCGCTGATGTGTCAACGGATAAGTATCCAGACATTCACGTAGCGCACGAAGTGGATGTTTACGGTTGATGGGAACCAGTCTATCCCGTAAATCATCGCTTGCCGCATGCAGGGAAATTGCCAGATTCACAGGGTATACTTCGCCCAGACGCCGAATCTGCGGCACAAGCCCCGATGTAGAGACCGTGATCCGGCGCCGGGACAGATTTAACCCATCCCCGTCCAGAAGGATACGCAGGCTTCCATGAGTGCCGTCTTCATTGGCCAGCGGTTCGCCCATACCCATATAAACAACATGGGTGACTGTATGATGCAGTTCTTCCGGCAGGGGATGATGCAGCAGGTCGTGTTTGACAGCGAGAACCTGTGCCACGATTTCACCTGACGACAGATTTTTTTTGAATTCTTGCGTGCCGGTATTGCAAAAAGGACAATCCAGGACACACCCGACTTGTGAAGATATGCAGACCGTGCACCGGCGTTCCTCCGGGATGAGAACGGTTTCCACCATACCGCCATGCTTTAATTGAAACAGATACTTGCGCGTGCCATCCACGGAGACTTGCCGCTGCAAAAGTTTCAGCGGTTCGCAAATCAGTTGTTCAGAAAGTTGGTGGCGCAATTCCGCAGGCAGATTGCACATATCATCAGGATTGGAGACACCCTTGTTCATCCAGTTCCATACCTGCCTGGCACGGTAAGCCGGTTGCTTCATAGACACGATTTCTGCCTGTAATTCTGGCAGGGTGAGCGCGGGTAATTGCAGTCTGTTATCAAGCATTTCCGCATTGTACAGCGGATGCCGTGTTCGGGTAGTGTCAGGGCCTGTTAACACTAATTATGACCGAAGCGCTGCTGTCCCAAATGAGGCCAGTCAAGACGCGAGGAGAGAAGTTTGGTGAATCCAAAGGAACGACGACAAGGTGAATTATGCTTGCGTAAGAGAGAGTCCCCTGGGGGAGTAACGCCGAATGGCCTCGGTCTTTTTTCTTGCGAATCGGATGCAGCCCTGCGGGACGGACCATTTTTGTGTTCTGCTGCGTTATTTTTCGCTCATGTGCCTCGGGCACACTTCGCTCAAAATGCCTTGCATTGCCACAAAAATGCCCTCGTCGCCTCGTTCATAATTAGTGTTAACAGGCCCTAGCCGTCTATGCCGCTCGCTTCGGAAACTCCCATTCCCGTTTCACACAATCATTTTTCACGCATGTACCAGTTTGTTTGTGTCATGTGGCAATTAAAGCAGTACCCTGAATATCTGGCAGGGCTGCAAAGTGAACTTCCAGAAACCGCTGGTATTGAACCTGAAATACCCAGTGTGCTGATGGGGTATGATTTTCATTTGACTCCAGACGGGCCGAAACTCATTGAAATCAACAACAATGCAGGTGGTCTTTATATTGATGATGGAAGTGAGGGCAATGGGAGATGGTTGCCACAGCCGGAGCTTCCTGAATGGCATGAATCCTTAACGGCAAGGCTATGCAATATGTTTCCTGCCACGTGGCGGCATATTGCAATTATGGATGAGAATGTCGGTCAGCAATATATGTACCCGGAGATGCTGGCCTATGCGGAATTACTGGAGAATGAGGGACGAGACGTATGTATCGTCAGTCCCGGGGACATCAAAATCCGGCTTGACGGGTTATATGTTAAAGAAGTCAGACTGGACGCCATCTACAACCGGCATACGGATTTTTATCTCGAACAGCCCGAACTGGCACATATCCGCAAAGCCTATGAGAAAGGTCTGGTGCAACTGAATCCGCATCCGCGCAGTTATGCTCTGCTGGGAGACAAGGGACGCATGGTAGACTGGTGGAAAAAAGGATTCCTGGAAGATTTCCTGCCACGGGAAGAAGTCAAATTAATCCGTAATATTGTGCCGGAATCACGCCGTCTGAAGAATGTGGATTCCGAGGCAATATGGCATGAACGCAAGCAATGGGTGTTCAAACCGGCCGCGCGTCATGGCGGCAAGGGTGTCGTGCTGGGAAAAGCCATGAGCCGCAAGCGCTTCGCGGAGCTTGCGCCTGAAGAAACCATTCTTCAGCGCTATGTTCCGCCAAGCATGGTGGAGTTGAAAGGAGAGCATTTTAAATTGGATGTCCGGCTTTATACACATGGTTCCCGGTTGCTGGCTTTGGCAGGACGTATCTGGCAAGGGCAAGTAACCAATTTCCGTACCAAAGGAAGTGGTTGGGTTCCGCTTTCGATTGTATGATTTCAATCGTATGAATACGGTCGCTATCATTGTCCCGGTTCTGAACGAGGTGGAATACCTGCCGCGGCTGCTCGCGCATATTCGCGAATGGGGAATGGACGAAATCATCTTTGTGGATGGCGGTTCCTCGGATGAAACACTACAAATACTGAAAAATGCAGATGTGAAATGGATACATAGCGAGCGGGGACGGGCAGTTCAGTTCAACGCCGGTGCGGTACAATCAAAATCCGATATTCTTCTTTTCCTTCACGCTGATACATCATTATTTTCAAGTCATATCGAGGATATAAAACGAGCGATGCGCAATCCTTCCGTGGCCGGGGGGAGGTTTGATGTGCGACTTTCAGGCCATCATCCCGCTTTTCGCATCATTGAATTCTTTATCAACTGGCGTTCCCGGCTCACAAGGATCAGCACCGGCGATCAGGCTATGTTTGTCCGCCGCGAGGTGTTTACCAGGCTCGATGGTTTTCCCGAACAGCCGCTGATGGAGGATATCGAGTTTTCCAGACGGCTGAAGAGGGAAGGGCGGATTGCCTGCCTGCACCGACATGTGGTGACATCCAGCCGCCGATGGGAAAAGCACGGGATTGCGCGAACTGTCTTGCTGATGTGGTGGCTGCGTCTTCGCTACTCATTGGGAGCAGATCCAGAGGTGTTAAAGCACCGTTATGTTGATTGCCTGTGATTCGCCCGGTTGTTTTCTGTAAGGCGCCAGTAGCGGGAAGGGTTAAAACCCGATTGCAACCGGCCTTTTCACCCGAACAGGCCATGCACATCCATGTTGCAATGGCGACTCAAGTGATTAACCGGGTGCTAAAATTGTATCCCTATGCATGGATTGCCACCGATGACCCGTATCACCCTTTCTTTCAGCTGTTTGATGCATCTGTTTTACCTCAGGGGGAAGGTAGCCTTGGTCTGCGCATGAGCCGCCTTGCGGAACGTGCTGTGGCATATGGTGCGCGGGGTGTGTTGTTGCTGGGTACGGATAGTCCGCATATGAGCGTGGCGCGATTACATTGTGCCATGCGCCTGCTACGCCGGTATGACGTAGTTCTGGGTCCTGTGGAAGACGGTGGATATGATTTACTGGCTGTGCGTGGTCATGCAGACGGATTATTCCGGGATATTACATGGGGAACATCCTCGGTATTGGATGAAACCATCAAACGGGCATCGGAACTGGGATTATCATGGCGCTGCTTGAGCATGGGGTTTGACGTGGATATGCCGGACGACGTTGCAAGAGCAATTCGATCCGGTTTTCGGTTTCCTAAGCCGCGTCCTGCTTAACGGGATATAATTCAGGAAACATTGTTTTAAGGCGGGAAAGTTCCTGTTTAAGCTGTGAATACAAACGGGCATCCGTAAGAGGCAAGCACAGTGGATGCCTGAGCAGGCTCTCGGTTCCTTCAACGTGAGTACGCCGGGAAGCCGTCCAGATACCCTGGGTATCCGGTTCTTCTTCCATGCTTTGCAGTGCCAGATGCGCCATGTGGCCTAACATGATGGACGGCTGTACGTCCATGGGCCATATGTCCGGTTGATGCCAGCACGGATGGTGGTGAAAATAGATGAAGCGGTGGATAGAACGGGGCAGTTTCCAGTGCAACGCCAGCATCATACCGGCATCAATATGTGTATAACCGAGCACATTCCATTCAGCCTCCAGACTTGCCGTTCCTTCCAGAATGCCTTCCCTGATCTTTTGTAATGTGGGCTCGTCTTCAATATGCAGAATAATGAGTTTACCGATGTCGTGCAGCAGCCCCAGCATGCTGGCGGAACGTCGATCCACGACCTGGGCATGTTCAGCCAGAGTACGGGTGAAAAGAGCAATGGCCTGACTATGAAACCACACGCGCAGCACTTCCGGGCTGGAATTGTTTTCTTTATCTCCAATTTCCGGCACCAGAGCCTGCAGGATAAGGTCGTGCGCGGCATCCATGCCGATACGGGTAATTGCCAGTGCTACGTCGGTCATCGGTTTGCTGCTTGAGGTCGAATAGGCGGCCGAATTACTCCATTTCAAAACATGCGATGTAAGCACCGGATCCTGATCAATAATTTTTGCCAGGTCATAGGGTGCGGTATGGGGGTCGGCAAGCATGGTTTCAACCTGATGCCAGACTTCAGGCAGGGGAGCGATATGGTTGATTGCTGTGCGTAAGCGCTCCAGCGTATTGCGCTCAATCTTCGGCGGAGAACTGAGATCAAGAGGAGGCTTGTCCGG
Organism: Zetaproteobacteria bacterium; assembly: GCA_036985955.1. GTDB lineage: Bacteria > Pseudomonadota > Zetaproteobacteria > Mariprofundales > Mariprofundaceae > JAUZQZ01. The sequence goes on from BTQQ01000010.1 coordinate 13,259, forward strand.
CGCCAACTCTGAGGTGACCTTGAAGGACCAGAGCAGGCAATGGGCTGGAATGGCATCTGTGTCATCAATGCTGGTTTCGCTTGCTTTCTCTTCGCTTTCGCCATCAATTTCTTTCTGATTCTGGCTGAGAGAAACCGAAAACTGTGAATAGGACTCGAAATGCTCTCCCCTGGAACCTTCCGGGATGCCAGGCTTTTTCGGTTCGCCAAGTTCGGTGAGCATGGCACGAACGGCTGCACAGTCCTCTGGTCTGTCCTCGGGGTTTTTTTCCATCAATGACGTAATGATTGAAACCATTGCCTTGGGTATTTTTCCGTTAACTTTGCGGGGAGGGATGGGATCGTGCCGTACCTGTTTTTCCATGATTTCAAACTCGCCACCACCGCTGGACGTGAAGGGGAGCAGGCCGGTGCACATGCGGTAAAGCAGAATCCCCAATGCATACATATCCGTCCTGGTACTAAGGTCCTGACCGATAATCTGTTCCGGTGCCATGTAATGATAGGTGCCCACCATGTCGCCAGTCGCTGTAATGTCATCCTTTCCTGTTTTGGGCTTGGCCAGACCGAAATCCATCAGTTTGACAATGCCATCATCATTGAGAAACACATTGGATGGTTTTAAATCCCGGTGTACAACACCCTTTTCGTGGGCAACTTCCAGACCTGCGAGGATGCCATTGGCAATGTAATGAATTTCAGGCCAGTCAGGAATTTCCTTGCAAATCAGATATTCCTTGAGCGTGCATCCCTGCACCAGTTCCAGCACCAGAGCCAGAATGTCGCTATCCTCATATACGTCAAGCAGGGCCACAATATTCGGATGCATAATCTGTCCCTGCATGCGGGCCTCGCGCCGGAAACGTTCTACCTGTTTTGGGTTCCCGAGCATATGCTGATGCAGCACCTTAATGGCGACATCCCGGTGCAGGTTTTCATCAAAACCGCGATAGACTATGCCCATGCCACCCTGGCCAATTTTTTCCAGCAATTGATAGCTTCCCAGTTGAGCCTTGTGTTTGCCATCCGTCAGAATGGCGCCGCAACAAAAACAGAAGGCTTGCGCCTTGGCATACCATGTTCCACAACTTGGGCATTGCATGGGATTGATTGTTAGTGAAGGCAGTATGAAGTCAAGCTGGAAAAGACAGTTTCAATGTATCGTCCCTGACCTGTACGCGGACCCGACCGCCTTTTTGCAAGCGGCCAAACAAGATTTCGTCGGCCAAAGTTTTTTTCAGTGTGTCGGAAATCAGTTTCGCCATCGGACGGGCGCCCATCTGTTCATCGTAACCGTGCTCAGCCAGCCAGTTGCGGGCATGTTCACCGACTTCAATCGTTACGCCCTTGGCTTCGAGCTGTGTTTCCAGTTCGATAATAAACTTGTCCGCCACATGCCGTACCGTTTCGGCATCCAGCGCCACAAAGCCAATCATGGCATCCAGCCGGTTTCTGAATTCGGGAGAAAATATACGCTTGATGGCCTCGGTATTGTCACCATGGCTACTTTGTGGCGCAAAACCGATGCTGGCTCTGTTTAATTCGAAACTGCCGGCATTACTGGTCATAATGATGATAGTATGGCGGAAATCAGCGGAACGGCCGGCATTGTCGGTCAATTTACCGTGATCCATCACCTGCAAGAGTACATTAAACAAATCAGGATGCGCTTTCTCGAATTCATCAAGCAGCACCACGGCATGTGGATGTTTGTTGACCGCTTCCGTCAGCAATCCACCCTGATCAAAACCGACGTAACCCGGTGGCGCGCCAATCAGACGTGATATGGAATGCGCCTCCATGTATTCGGACATATCGAAACGAATCAACTCCAGACCCAGAATACTGGCCATCTGGCGGGCCACCTCGGTCTTGCCGACGCCGGTGGGACCGGTAAACAGGAAGCTGCCAATGGGTTTTTCCGGATGTGAAAGGCCGGCGCGGGAAAGCTTGATGGCGCTGGCCAGTGCACCAATGGCATCATTCTGGCCGTAAACCGCCAGTTTCAGGTTGCGTTCGAAATGTTTCAGGCTCTTCTTGTCCGAAGCGGAAACACTTCGCGGTGGAATGCGTGCGATGCGCGCCACGACTGCCTCGATATCCGTAACACTTAACTGCTTCTTGCGCTTGGCTACAGGCTGTACCCGCACAGCCGCACCTGCTTCATCCAGTACATCAATGGCGGAATCAGGCAGATTACGGTCATGCAAATGGCGGCTGGCCAGTTCTGCCGCAGACTTGATGGCCGCCATGCTGTAGCGCACGCCATGATGTTCTTCCAGGGCGGGTTTTAAGCCCTTCAATATCCGGACGCACTCCGGCACATTGGGTGCTTCAATATCAATCTTCTGGAAACGGCGGGACAGGGCACGGTCTTTCTCAAACAGGGTCCGGTATTCCTGATAGGTGGTAGCACCGATGCAGCGAAGCTCGCCGCCTGCCAATGCCGGTTTGAGCAGGTTGGAGGCATCCATGGCGCCACCGCTGGCGGCACCAGCGCCAATCACCGTATGAATCTCGTCAATGAAAAGAATGGCCTGTTCCTTCTTTTCCAGTTCCTTGAGTACCGATTTGAGCCGTTCCTCAAAATCACCGCGGTATTTGGTACCTGCAAGCAGCGAACCCATGTCCAGTGCGTAAACCTGTGCATCCGCAATGACCTCGGGTACATCATTTTCGACAATCTTCCTGGCCAGACCTTCGGCGATAGCTGTTTTACCAACGCCGGCTTCACCCACCAGCAGCGGGTTGTTCTTACGCCGACGGCAAAGAATGTTCATGCACCTGTCCAGTTCGGCTTCCCGGCCAACCAGAGAATCAATCTTGCCAGCCATGGCGCGTGCATTCAGATCAATCGCAAAACGCTCCAGCGGTGATGCGACATGTTTCTGGCGCGTTTCCTCGATGGTATGCGGTGTTTCCTTTGATTCGAGTGCTTCCTGTTTGCGCACGCCATGCGCAATATAATTGACAACATCAAGGCGCGTAATACCGATTTCATCCAGGAAAAAGACCGCGTGCGAGTCTTTCTCCGAGAAAACGGCCACCAGAATATAAGCACCGGTCACTTCCTGTTTTCCCGCGGATTGTGCCTGCATCACTGCTCGTTGAATCACGCGCTGCAAAGCAATGCTGGCGGCTGTTTCTCCCAACCCTTCGGGCAGCACCGCCACATGTTCGGCGATGTACTGTGTAAGGTGGCTTCGCAGTTCATCCAGATTGGCACCACAAGCCTCAAGTACAGTGCCAGCCTCGGCATTATCCAGCAGGCCGAGCAGAAGATGCTCCACCGTCACGAATTCATTGCGGTGCAGGTGCGCCGAACGGAAAACATCGTTTAAGGTGCGCTCAAGTTCGTCATTCAGCATGGCTCATCTCCGTGGCACTTCTCTACCTTTTCCATAATACACTTGAGTGGGTGTCCATGATCTCTGCTTGTTTGTCGCACCAGAGTCGTCTTGCTTTCAGCGATTTCAAAGGAAAAGATGCCACATACACCTCGTCCTTCATGATGCACGGCAAGCATGATACGGGTAGCCTCAGACTCTGATTTGTGGAAAAATTGGCACAGAACGTCTACCACAAAATCCATGGGAGTGAAGTCGTCATTAAGCAGCACCACCTCATACATGGGCGGTTTTTTAGTCCGGGGTTTATCCACCACGGACTGCGGAGTAGCATCTTGAATCAGGATACCCATAAGTGCGATTATAACCTATTTGTGGCGTAAAACCCAAGCCCGATTATCCGTATCAGAACGGACACACTGGAGTGATGATGAGTGAACTGAAATGCCTGCTTTGGGATGTAGATGGCACACTGGCTGACACCGAACGCGATGGCCATCGTGTAGCGTTTAACCTTGCTTTTGAAGAAGCGGGACTGGATCGCCGCTGGGATGAAGCGACTTATGGCGATCTGCTGAAGGTAACCGGTGGCAAGGAGCGAATCCGCTTTGATATTGAGCAAGGAGGCATGCCGGATATGGGCGATGAGGACATTGCAACGCTACATGCACGCAAGACAGCACTATACCAGGACCTCATCTCCGAAGGGTGCATTCCTTTAAGGCCCGGTGTCAGGCGCTTGCTGGAAGAAGCGCATGATGCAGGCGTAGTGGTAGGGGTGGCGACCACGACCACACCGTCGGCGCTGGATGCCCTGATCGAGCATTCGCTGGGCCGGGAGTGGTTCGATAAATTCGCTGTACTGGCGGCAGGCGATATTGTACCGGCGAAGAAACCCGCGCCGGATATTTATTTACATGCGATGGAGCAACTGGGCATTGTGGCCGAAGAGACACTGGCACTGGAAGATTCCGGTAACGGCTGGAAGTCGGCACAGGCTGCCGGGCTTAAATGCGTGGTGACCGTCAACGGATATACGCGCAATCAGGATTTTTCGGGCGCTGATCTGGTGGTGTCCGGATTCGGTGAACCGGAAGGTGAGGGGATTGAAGTGCTATCCAATCCGCATGGCTTGAACCCTCTGCATCATGTCACTTTATCCCATTTACGCGAGATCATGGAGGGCTAAGGCATTGGAAATAAATAAGTCATCGAATTGTGCGCTCGAATTTAGGTTGGATTCGTCTGTTTTGATTGAGCAAAACCACAGGCGTAGCCATAGCTACGATGAGGATTTTGTGATTGAAAAACAGACGAAAATAGCCTGAAGGCTGGATGCGGAAACGATGAGTTATTTATTTCCAACGCCTAATATTCGTCTGGTAGACACCCACTGCCATGTCGATTTCCAGCATTTCGACGAGGATCGTGATGCGGTGTTTGAGCGCTATGCGGCGGCTGGCGGGCAGTGGCTGGTGGCGGTGGCCGTGGACCTGGAAAACGTACCACGCCTGTTTGCACTGGCGGATGAGCGGGCGAATGTGTATTGCAGCGTGGGCGTGCACCCGAATCATGAAATCAAAACCGAACCCACAGTGGAACAGCTTTGCGAGTTAGCGGCACATCCCAAATGCGTGGCAATTGGCGAAACAGGTATGGATTTCTTTCGCCACCATGTTGATCCGGCGATTCAGGAGAAACGTTTCCGCACCCATATCCGGGCGGCAAAACAATTGAATAAACCGGTTATTGTGCACATGCGTGAAGCCGATACGGATACGCTGCGCGTACTGAAAGAGGAGGGTACGGATAACGGCATCATGCACTGCTTTTCCTCAACATGGGAAATCGCTCAACAGGCGCTGGAGATGGGCATGTCCATCTCCTTTTCCGGCAATGTCACCTTCAAACGCAATGAAACACTGCGCGAGGTGGCCTCTATGGTACCAGAGGAGGCACTGCTCATTGAAACCGACGCTCCCTATCTGGCACCGGTTCCGAATCGTGGCAAGCGCAACGAGCCTGCCTATGTGCGCTATGTAGCCGAATGCATTGCTGATGTGCGCGGCACAACGACTGAATATATCGCGGAACTGAGCTGCGAGAACGCCCGGCGGCGTTTCGGTGTGACTGGATAGCCTTCCACTGGAGGGCATTCGCGAGCATAAGACCGGCTGACCTTTTTGCTTTTCAACATTCAAGAGCTGAGCCTGTTTTCTCTGAACGCACAATGGCCAATAAATAGGGTTTATGTCCCTATATTTCTCATGAAACACTGCGCGAGATAGCCGCCCAGGTGCCGGAGGAGGCATTGCTCATTGAAACTGATGCTCCTTACCTGGCTCCGGTTCCAAACCGGGGCAAACGCAACGAGCCTGCCTATGTGCGTTATGTAGCCGAATGCATTGCTGATGTGCGTGGCACAACAGCTGAATATATCGCGGAACTGGGCTGTGAGAACGTCCGGAGGCGTTTTGGAGTATCTGCTTAGCGGATATTCGCGAGCATAAGACGCTTGGCCTTCGTTTGGCCTTTTTATTTTCCAACATTCAAGAGCTGAACCTATTTTCCTATCGTCGAATTAAATAGTGCCACGACAAAGGTGCCTGTTTGAATGAGTTGATATGTTTTTTCATGCGCTAATATCAAGATATTTCTTAAACTTCTCTTTCGCTGGCTCGAATTGTTCTGTGAGCCATGTAAGTTCTTTATGCGCTTCTTCAACCACTTTGTTGTGATCGTAGCCTTCTGGTTTTTCTTGGCTGTAATCTCGGTATTGTTGATTCCAATACCGTAATTTTAAGCCGCGTTTATATATTTCATCTATATATTCTGGTATCTCAGGGCCAAATAGGAAGTCAGCTTCTGAAACAGATATTCGGAACTTTAGTAGATCATCTGAACTTGCATTTGCATCTCTAAAAATTATGCTCAATATTTTTCGGACTTCCTCATAGACATGAAGTCTTCTGTCATATCTCTCAAGATTAAGCTTTTGCCTATTTGTTTGCCATTGCTGCCATGCAATATATGTAGCCACAACTGCAATGAGTGGAGTTAGTAGACCTTTGGATATTTCAATTATTTGTTCCACGTATCTAATTTCCTTAAAGCATTTTTTGAGGGTTTGTTTTGCATTTTCTCCCTCTACTTTTGATTTCCAGCCATCTTTGTAAACTGGTGTAAGTCAAATGACAAGTCGCAATGTGCAGGCCAGAGTACATCCATGCAATTGAATCTAGCCGATGTCGTTCGAAAAATGGCGCTGGAGCATGGCTTTGATCTGTGCCGCTTTACGCGGCCGGATGTGCGTGAGCCGCATCTGAGCGGTTATCAGGCGTGGGTGGCTGCCGAAATGCATGGGGAAATGGGCTGGATGGCCGAGGAGAGCCGTGTAGAGCGGCGCAAACGGCCTGATTCGATGCTGGATGATGTCCAAACCGTTATTACCATGGGTATGCGCCATACGCCACCGCCCTATTCGCTGGAAAGTGCGGAATCCGAACGGGGCAGGGGAGTGATTGCATCTTACGCGCATGGAGACGACTACCACGAGATGATGAAAAAGCGCCTGAAGGCCCTGGCGCGCGATCTGGATGAAGTTCTGGGAAAACATGACCAGCGCGTCTATGTGGATACCGCACCGGTTTTGGAGCATGCGCTGGCCGAAAATGCGGGGCTGGGCTGGCAGGGTAAGCATTCGTTGACCATCAACAGGGAACTGGGATCGTGGATGATGCTGGGAGAGGTGTTCACCACCGCCGAAATCGAACCGGATAAGCCGGCAGACAACCACTGTGGCACATGTACAGCCTGTATGGATATCTGCCCTACAAAAGCGATTGTTGCGCCGTACGTGGTGGATGCGCGGCTGTGTATTTCGTATCTGACCATTGAGTTTGATGGATTTATACCGCGTAAACTGCGTCCGTTGATGGGGAATCACATTTTTGGATGTGACGATTGCCAGATGGTTTGCCCGTGGAATCGCCATGCCGTTGCACCCGATGCGGACCTGCTTGTACCGCGTGAAGAGAATCTGCTGCCGGAGCTTGCCGACCTGTTGCAGCTTGATGATGAAGCATTCCGGCAGCGTTTCCGCAAATCTCCGGTCAAGCGGACGGGTAGGGGAGGCTTGCTACGCAATGTATGTATTGCCATGGGTAATTCGGGTGATGCAGGCTATGTGCCTGCATTGATGGATGCACTAACGGACACAGAAGCATTGATTCGCGGACATGCGGCTTGGGCGCTGGGGCAGCTTGCAAGCAGAGCAAACCACGGACAGATTGGCGTGGCCCTGGAACAGGGAAAACAACAGGAACATGATGTGAATGTGCTGGAAGAAATCGAGCTAACAATCGATAATATAAAGGAAAATAATGAAAACACCTGAGGCTTTTATCTTTGATCTTGATGGTACGCTGGTAGATGCGCTGCCGGACATTCGTGCTAACGCCAACCGGGCGTTGAAATCGTTGGGGTATGATTTTGAACTTTCGCTGGAGGAGACCAAACCGCATGTCGGCGGTGGGGCACAGAAATTGGCTGCGAGTGTTCTGGGCAAGGGTATGGACGATCCCGCCACCATGGCGCTGTATCACGCGTTTGCCGATATTTACGAACAACATCCTGCTGATTTCGGCAAACCGTTTCCGGACGTGATGGACACGCTGGACACGCTCAGGAAGCGCGGCATTCCGATGGCCTGCGTCACCGCCAAGCCAGCCAAGGCACGTGTGCAAGTGCTGGATATTCTGGGGCTGACGCCATATCTGGCGCATGCGCTGTCGCCCGAGGATGGCTTTGCCAAGAAGCCTGCACCGGATATGCTCACTGAATGTTGCCGGGTGATGGATGTGAAGCCGGAGAACACGGTGATGGTTGGGGATACCCGTTTTGATATCGAAGCAGGATTCAACGCCGGTTGCCATACGGTTTGTTATTGCGAATATGGTTATCAGCCCTTGCCGGATGAGTTTGAGGGCAGGGTGATGCGCCTGAAGGCATTTACCGATCTGCTTGCGTTGCTGGATGACTGACACGCGTAAAGTTACCGGCATCTATGGCATTCTTCCGGCGGATATCCCGCTGAAAGATTTGCTGTACAAGGCCGAAGCGGCGCTCAGGGGTGGTGTGAAAACACTTCAATTGCGGGACAAGAAACAGGGATT
>BTQQ01000011.1:0-21311 GCA_036985955.1 Zetaproteobacteria bacterium
CATCATTTCCCGGCGTTACCACCTCACCAAAGCGGTTCGCGGGGATGCCGCCCATGGTGTAATGTACCGTCGGCTGTACCGGAATCAGCTCTCTGATACAATCCACATCGGCAAAACGAAGCGCCAGTTCGTGAATGTTCGGTAATTTCGACATGATCAGTTCTTTACCCAGATGATCCAGCTTGAGCAGCACGTAATCCTTATTGGGTCCACAACCCCGTCCTGCCCTGATTTCCAAAGCAATCGCACGCGACACCACATCGCGGCTGGCCAGATCCTTGGCCGTGGGGGCATAGCGTTCCATGAAACGTTCACCCTCGGAATTCAGCAGATAACCGCCTTCGCCACGTACACCCTCGGTAATTAACGGCCCGACATCAGCAATGCCTGTGGGATGAAACTGGAAAAATTCCATATCTTCCATGGGCAATCCGGCATCCAGAACCAGCGCACCGCCATCGCCGGTATTGATATGGGCATTTGTCGTCACCCTGAAAATACGGCCGGCACCACCGGTCGCCAACACCACGGCCTTGGCCTGAAATAAGTGGTATTTACCATTGGCAATATCCCATGTCATCACCCCATGACAGCCTTCATCGTCATGAATTAAATCAAGAGCAAAGAATTCTTCATAGAAATGCGTTCCGGCGCGCATATTCTGCTGATACAGGGTATGCAGGATAGCATGTCCCGTCCGGTCTGCGGCAGCGCAGGAGCGCTTGGCCAGCCCTCCCTCACCGAATTCGCGCATCTGGCCGCCGAAAGCACGTTGATAGATGCGCCCGTCTTCCAGACGTGTGAATGGCACGCCGAAATGCTCCAGTTCACGCACCACCAGCGGTGCGGCCCGGCACATGTATTCAATCGCATCCTGATCGCCGAGATAATCCGATCCCTTGACCGTATCGTACATATGCCACAACCAGTGATCGGACACCACATTACCCAGCGACGCATTGATGCCACCCTGTGCTGCGCCGGTGTGTGAACGCGTCGGCAACACCTTGGTCACGACAGCGACCCGGTGCCCGGCATTGGCCAGTTGTAAAGCACAGCGCAATCCCGCTCCGCCCGCGCCGATAATCACCACATCGTGGAAATGATGCTCCACCTTGGCCGTGGACAAATACGACACGCGTTAGATTCCCCAGGCCCAGATCATGGAAAGCCACCAGATGCCGAGGCCACCCACGACCACCATCAGTATCACCATCAATGGTATCCGCAATCCGGCACTATGCACATAATCTTCTACGATGACTTTTAACCCCAGATGCGCATGCACCAGTAAGGCTGTCATCAATATGGTATGCAGCAGACGCGTGATGGAACAATCCAGAATATCGAGCAACTCCATTTGCGTGACAGCGCCGGAATACACGCCCATCAACAACACAAATATCAAGGGTAACAGTATGGCAAGCAGCACGGCGCTGATACGCTGGAATGTCCATTCGTTCAATCCGTTATGCGCGGTTCCGTAGCGTGCACCCGTCACCATAACGCCACGCCCAATATCGTTACCGCAACAACACCAATACCGATGGTCACGCGGGCGGTAAAACGCATCATCTCACGGCTCTCTCCCCAACCCGCATCCAGACACAGGAAGCGAACACCGTTCACAATATGATAGATCAGGGACGCACCCACCAGCCACAACACGATTCGGCCAAGGGGTAAATGCAACCATGCCCGTGCGGCGGCAAAATCCTCCGGCGCTCCGGTCATGGCATGCAGCAGCCACAAATAGACGGGTATGAACAACACCAGCATCATGCCACTGGCACGATGTGCAAGACTGGCCAGCATCGGTGCGCCCCAGCGGTAGATGGATAATCGAGGAGAAAGAGGCCGGTTCCTCGCGGAAGTATTTTGTCCCTCTGCCATAAACCTAGGTCTAATTCACAAGGGGATGCATGGCAAGCGTAAATTCACGATAACACATCGCGTAATGCGGCAATTCGCTCCGGCAACTGTCCGGCACGATACCAGCCGGATTGCTCACCAGCCATGGCATGCAAACCGACAGCGGCAGGAATGGCATCCGATGGCTGAATCCCCTGCCCCAACAAACCACCAATCACGCCCGCCAGCACATCTCCGGTTCCCGCTGTTGCCAGACGATTGGAGCCAAAGGGACAAAGCCATATCCGGGATTCCGGCGAAACCACGAGGCTTTCGGAACCCTTGAGCACCACCCAACCGCCGAGTGATTCAGCCAGCTTCAAAGCCGAACCTGGCCGATCCTGCTGCACCTCATCGGCGGAGCACCCGAGTAACCTTGCCGCTTCACCCGGATGGGGTGTAAATACCGTGGTTGCACTGCGTTTTCCGGCAAGCTCTTTTAATGCATTATCCCCGGCCAGCATATTCAGTGCATCGGCATCCAGCACCAGCGGGATATGGGCCGAAAGAATATCTTGCAGCATGGATTGCTGATGCATACCCCAGCCGGGTCCTGCAACGATCACATGGGCGGATTGCCATGGCGCTGTTTCCTGCGGATGTGCCATTGCCTCAAGGCAGGATGCCGCGATGACCGGATAAACAGATGCCTCACAAGCGATGCTCACCAGGCCTGCATGTATGCTCATCGCTCCCATCGCCGTCAGCCTTGGCGCACCGGTATAGCCTTTGGAACCGCCAAATACCCACACATGTCCGAAGCCGGTTTTGTGCGTATCACGGGGATGATCCTGAAACGCCGACTTGGCCAGTGCTTCATCAATCACCACGGCCTCGACAACACCATTCGGTACCGCTGCATACGCAGCTCTGATTGAAGATTCAGAGATGCCAATATCCACGGGCGATAAAAGATCGGCGGTAAAATCACGCCCCGTCCCCAGCCAATGCCCCCATTTCGTTACTGCGATTGGCAGTGTCCAGTCGGCCTGTACGGCCACGCCCATCACCTCGCCGGTATCGCTGTGAATACCGCTGGGCATATCCACCGACAGAACAGGTCTGCCCGATGTATTGATGCGTTCCACGCCCTCCCGCATCCGGCCTTTCAGGGGTCTCGTAAGCCCTGTTCCGAATATGGCATCCACGATCAGCACGGCACGTGCAAGCCAGTGGCTTAGTAATTCGCCGTCATTCTCACAAAAACGAACCTTGACCCCGGCCTGCTGCGCCAATCCGGCATGTTCAGCGGCATCTCCCTGCAACCCCTCGGGATCAGCAAGAGAAACAACCGTGACCTTCATATTCTGCCCGGCCAGCACCCGTGCTGCGGCATAGCCGTCACCGCCGTTATTGCCAGCTCCAACAACAATCACGATCCGGCCACTATCCGGTCTATACCGCAACACAGCCTTGGCAAGTGCCCTGCCGGCCCGTTCCATCAACACTGTTCCCGGCGTACCTTCCGCAATCGTCTGCTGATCCGCCCAGCGTATTTGTTCAGCTACCATGATTCTCTTCATTTAATCCTCCTCCGCGATAGCAAAAGCCACCGCTACCCTATCATCATCGGTGAGCGACACATGTATGGCTGAAACATTTAACCGCGAAGCAACGGCTTTTGCACCATGATAAAGGTGGATTTCGGGTTTACCGGAAGGTTGATGGATGGTCTCAATATGGATTGGAGCAACACCCTGCCTGAATCCTGTTGCCAAGGCCTTGGCTACTGCCTCCTTGGCCGCAAACAGCATCGCCAGTCTGCGTGCAAGATTGCCTTTCGACCGTGCCTGACGGATTTCCCCAGGTGTATAAATTCTGCGAATAAAGCGATCTCCGAAACGTTCCAGACTGGATTCAATGCGTGCAATCCCGATCCTGTCCACGCCAATGCCGACAATCGCCATCAGCACCGTACCATCAGTGCTGCACCAGTCCGCGTTGCATCAACGCCTTGAAATCGGCCACAGCCTGTTTCAGTCCCTTGAATACCGCATCAGCAATAATGGCGTGCCCGATATTCAGTCCTTCAACCTCGGAAATGGATACGATCGGCGGCGTATTTTCCAGCGTCAGGCCATGTCCGGCATGCACCGTAAGCCCTAAATCCGCTGCCCGTTTCGCAGCCAGCGCGACACGGGCCAACTCCTGCTCCCGCGCTTTACCCGCCATATTTGCATAATGGCCTGTGTGCAATTCCACCACCGGCGCACCCATGGTATGCGCTGCTTCAACTTGTGCGATGTCGGGGTCAATAAACATGGAAACACACACTCCTGTATCACTCAAGCGCTTCACCACGCTTTCCAGCCTGGCCCGATGTGTGACCGCATCCAGTCCTCCCTCCGTCGTCAATTCCTCGCGTTTTTCGGGCACAAGACAGCAGGCGGCGGGTTGAAGTTCACAGCAAATCGCCACCATTTCATTGGTCGGGGCCATTTCCATATTCAGATGTAACCCCGGCATGCCGGCAAGGCGCTGCATATCGGCATCCTGGATGTGTCGTCGATCCTCACGTAAATGGGCTGTGATACCGTTTGCACCACCGACCAGACACAAATCAACCGCTTGCACCGGGTCGGGATATGCCACTTTACGCGCCTGACGCAAGGTAGCGATATGGTCAATATTCACACCCAGATGCATGCGTTCTCCTGTTTCACAACAATTTTAACCCATGATGGCGCAATACATCCTGGATCATTTGCCTCCACATCGCCAAGTCATGAGACGGCAAATATACCTTGGAATTTTGCATATGAGCAAGAATCCCTTTACGCAAGCCGGGACTAAGCTCCGGGCCACTCCCGCAAGTCGTGCACCTGAGTTCAGCATTGCTCCAAATCAACTGTTTGGCAGAGTTCGCGCAATGCCAGCAACGATCCAGCGACCCCAGCCAACCTTCTTTCTGCAATAAATCCCACGCACCGGCCAACAGACCGGAATCTTCTTTCCGTTCTCCTAAAATATGACAAGCATGGCTCAATTCGACATAACCATGCACCCCCCCCTCACGAAACAAGCCCGCAGCCAACGCATTCAATTGCAAACCTTCGAAATTTCGTGTTTCTTCCAACAAAGCGCTACCCCGCTCGACATCCACCAGCGTTCCCATCCCTGTGCGTCCGGGCCGCCATGAAATCGTCAATTTACAAAGCGGCGCCAAAGTAGCTCGAAATGGGCTTTTAGCGCGCCGCGCAGCCCGTGCCATCAGAGAAATTCGCCCGTGCTCGTGAGTCAAAACATGGATAATAAATGAGGTGTCGCCGTAAGGAATTCGGCGCAACAGCAGTGCATCATCACGAATTTCCGCCATCAGATGCTCATCCGCGTCAATGAAACCGTTTTCACCACAAAGGCACAAAGACACAAAGAAAAATTCAGCATTTCAAACCTGCCCATCATAGACATTCAACATATATCCTTATTTCTTTGTATTTCCTTTGTGTCTCCGTGTCTTTGTGGTGAATAAATCCCGCCCATGTACTACAATCCCAGATCATGCAACTTACCCGGATGGTCAAACCATCCCGGATCCACTTTGACCCATAGCTTCAGATTTACATGACAAGCAAACAACTCCTCCAGCCCCTTCCGCGCTATCGTGCCAATGGACTTCATGCGCGTGCCACCTTTGCCGATTAGCATCGGTTTGTGGCGTTCCCCACCCACCAGAATCACCGCCTCAATCTCTACGCCTGTTTTCGACTCGTGAAAAACCTCAATATCCACCGCTGTCTGAAACGGAATCTCCTGCTGCATGGCAAGAAAGACTTGCTCACGCACATATTCGGCGGCCAGCTGTCGCTGGCTCTGGTCGGTATACCAGTCCGGCGCATAAACGGGTGGGGCCAACGGTAAATACTTTGTCAGTTCATCCACCAGTGCATCCGTCTGCGTCCCTTTTCTGGCGGAGACCGGGATATAGGCTGCGGCATCCGGGTCAAGCCGCTGTATCTCAGCCAGCCGCGGCAGCAAAGCATCCTTCTTTGCTTTGTCTATCTTGTTCAATACATGAATACGGGGCTGCGGCAACCGCCCATCGGCAAAACGTTCAATAAGAGCGCATGTGCCACGATCCAGAGGAGCGCTCACATCCTGCATGATGGCCAGGACATCCGCTTCCTCGGCTGCGGCATAGGCTACGCGCACCATATTGCGGTTCAACTGTTTGCTTCCCTTATGAATGCCAGGCGTATCGACAAAAATAATCTGGCGTAATGCATCAGTATGGATACCCAGAATCCGATGTCGTGTGGTCTGAGGTTTGGGTGTGACAATCGCCACCTTGGTACCAATGATACGGTTCATTAAAGTGGACTTGCCTACGTTGGGACGACCGAGAAATGCCACCACACCACAATGGAATTGCTCCATTGACTCTTTAGTGCTCAATTGGGATCTCATCGAATTGTGACACGGGCACAGGAGGTGTTCTAAAATATATCTCACCGGGCCGTGTTGCCCGCGTATGGCCGCCGAGTTCAAACCACATCCTGACAACCCCGCTGTATTCCTTATCCCCTTTCAGCAATTGATCCAAACGATGACATGACGCTTCCAGACGGTCCCGTTCATAGATAACCTCATCCTCATGTATAATTTCAAACTGATAGCTAATACGGGAAATCCCAGACATATTGGCACTCTTACCGGACGATGTTTTTACACTGACGAAAGGCTTCCAACAAAATTCCGGTGTCAGCGAACCCACCAGGTTATCGCCGGAAAACAAGGAGAAGCCCGATTGTTTTAGCTTGGGCGCTATAATTTCAGGAGGGTGAACAGATGCACCCTGAACCAGGGCGGCGTTACGCCCATCTTTTTCTGAATCAGCTTCATAGACAAAGAGTAACTCATATATGGTTTCCCGGCTGATTTGTGTGAAACCTTTTTGTAGCGCTTCCCTGAACAACGCACCATCGTTTTGAGCCCACTCCTGAAGTGTGTGAAGCTGACTGGTGAACCGGGGATGATAGGATGCCAGCGCCATACCATCCGCGGTTCTGATCAAACGCACCCCCGCCTTGATGACGACCCTGAATGGACTATTAATGGCCGCACCTTCGGTGGATAAATCAGAGGCACTGACCTCAAGAACAGTATCAGTCCCGCTTAATGCCAGACGTAGATAATTGGCGTCTCCGCCGGGTTTCACCGGACCAATCTCGCCCAGATCAGAGAGAGAATAGTGCGCCTTTTCATCTGCATATCGGATAGTGCCTTCGCGTATGCCCCGATTGATGTCCAATTTCTGGCTAATGTCTGCAAGAACTTTCCCATATTGCGCGACGACTTTCGCAGGAGATGCGACGATAGCCCCATAGATTGCACCACCCGCTGCAACGATTGGAGAAAGTAATATGCCGAGGATGATGGCGCCAGGCAGAGGTGTTACAGCGCTACCGATAATAACATCTTTCGCCCCCTCCTTGGCACCACGCCATGCGCCACCCCCAGCGCCCTTGGCAGGCAATACAAGGTTGATATCCGGCTGAAATTGGGCGGAAACAACACTGACATGACCCAGCGATTTCCTATCCGTTTCGCTTAAATATTTGGGGCTCTGGGCACAGGCGGACAGTATTAACGTCAGCATGATGCAACACAATAAAAATGACGAAGCCCTTGCTGATGGCCAAATCAGCATACGCGACCACTGCATTTACAGCACCTTGTCCGGTAGTTGGCGGCATGCTTCGGCTGCCGCTTCCATTTCCGCCATTTTTTTTCTCTCCCCCATGCCTCTCCCTACCTTATCACCATTGACAAAGCATTCAGCTTCAAAGCGAGGGGTGCAATCAGCGCCAAGATCGCGCACCACATACTCCGGCAAGCCGAATCCATGTGCCTGTGTGAATTCCTGGAGGCATGTTTTCGCATCACGGGTATTCGCCTGATCCGCATCATGCAGCAAATCCGCCCACCCCTTCAGCACGAGCGTGCGTGCGGACTCCCAGCCGCCATCAAGGAACACCGCACCAATCACCGCCTCTACGGCATTGGCCACAATGGATGTGGATTTGATATTCTCATCCTTGCCTCGTTCTCCATCGCCGACATGGAGATGTTGTGAGAGACACCATCTCCGGGCAATAGTGAGCAAGCCGCTTTTGCACACCAGTACCGCACGCATGCGTGTCAACTCTCCCTCGGCGGCATATGGAAATTGTTCGTACAGCTTGGCGGTAATAATCAGACCCAGAACGGCATCGCCGAGGAATTCCATGCGTTCCATATGTTCCCCGGAGACGGATCGATGGGTCAAAGCCTGCCTGATCAGGCTTTCATCCCTGAAGTGGTAGCCGATCCGGTTTTCCAAATCAGAAATCAGGGGGTCTCCGCGTAAGGTTCGAAATCAAAATCAAGGCGTGCTTTGTCACGTATTTTATCCATACCTTTCAAATCCCTGGTCGTGTACGGCTCATCGGGATTCACGCTTTCAAGCGGTCCCAAAAGCCATAATGTAACGTGGTAAGCTGATGAGATTTCAATCCTCCCACCATCTGCCTTGATTCCCAGATTATCATAAAATTCCTGTGGCAGATCATTGTGTGCAATATATTTGACATGAAAAATATCCGGTAGTCTTGCACGAATTCTCCCGACAGGCTGGCCGGAAAGATTGCGTGTAACAGCATCAAATGCATCCTGCACCTTCCAGTAGGTACTATAGACAGGAATGATATTATAGCTGGCCCATGTTCCGGCAGCCAGGACCGCCAGAACAAACAGCAATTTAATCACTGAGAAACCTTCCTGATACCGCATATCCACCTCCCTGCCCGTACATTCAGGCCTTATTGTATCAGATGTCCAATACGGTCCCAACGCACTGCGCCCTGATGCTTATTCCACGACCACCATACGATGGCAGCATGTCCCACCAGATAGGACTGTGGCACAAAACCCCAGAAGCGTGAATCGCGTGAGTTGTTACGATTGTCCCCAAGCACCAGATAATGGCCCGGCGGCACCTTCCATTCACCATCACGTATGGAAAATTTCTTACGCAGCACCTGATGCTTCACATCGAACAGTCGTTCTTCATAAAGTCCGGACACGTCCGCCTCTCCATCCGCCATAAAATAGGTGCGCTCCCCCAGCCTCTTTAATGGCATCTCCGCACCGTTCACATAAAGTTTATTCTTTTTATACAGGATATCGTCGCCCGGCAAGCCGATGATACGCTTGATATAATCCTTGCTGCGGTCTTCCGGATAATCGAATACGGCCACGTCCCCGCGTTTGGGCGGGTGTGGAAAGAACTGCAAATCGGTGAACGGAATACGCAAACCATAGGGATAGCGGAGCACAAAGATATAATCGCCGACTTCCAGTGTCGGCACCATACTGGAAGATGGAATTTTGAACGGCGCCACAATAAAACTGCGAATGACGACCGCAATAATGACCACCACCAGCAACGATTCGGCCCATTCCCTCCATACAGTCTTTTTCTTAGGCATTCAGCTCTCCTCTCCCAGCTTAAGCACAGCCAGAAATGCTTCCTGCGGCACCTCAACACTGCCGATGGATTTCATCCGTTTTTTTCCCGCCTTCTGTTTCTCCAGCAGTTTACGCTTGCGTGTAATATCACCACCATAGCATTTGGCCGTCACATTTTTGCGCACCGCCTTGACCGTTTCGCGCGCCAAGATACGGCCACCAATCGCCGCCTGCAAGGGAACATCAAACTGTTGCCGGGGAATCAATTGCCGCAGTTTCTTGACCAGTTCCCGGCCACGGGCTTCCGCAATCGAGCGATGGACGATAAGCGACAGCGCATCCACAGTCTCGCCATGCACCAGAATATCGAGTTTAACGACATCACCGGCACAAAATTCCGCCAACTCATAATCCATTGAAGCATAACCACGCGATACCGATTTCAGCTTGTCGTAGAAATCAATGACCATTTCAGCCAGAGGTAGTTCATAAGCAATCATCACCCGTCCCTGACCGATAAATTTCATATCCCTTTGTGTTCCACGCCGACCCTGGCACAGTTTAATCATAGCTCCGACGTACTCTTCCGGTGTAAAAATATTGGCCAGCACGGTTGGCTCTTCAATCCTTTCAATGCGCTGTGGTTCGGGAAAATCACTGGGATTGGAAATTTCCTGCACCACACCATCCGTCATCGTCACCCGATAAACCACAGAAGGTGCTGTAATAATCAATTCAAGCGCATACTCACGTTCCAAACGCTCCTGCACGATTTCCATGTGCAACATGCCAAGAAACCCACAACGGAAACCGAGTCCCAGAGCCGAGGAGTTTTCCGGTTCAAAGGTAAATGCCGGGTCATTCATATTCAGTTTCTCAAGGGCATCACGCAATTCCGCATAATCACCGGAATCCACCGGATATAGACCCGAAAATACCATGGGTTTGGGTTCGCGGTATCCGGGAAGCGGCTTGCCTGCCGGCGACCGTTCCAACGTTACCGTATCTCCTACTTTTAGATCGGCCAGTTGCCTGATGCCGGCAACCAGGAATCCGACCTCACCCGAATGTAGAACTTTACACGACACGGGTTGCGGCATAAACACGCCAACATCCTGAACATCATAGGACGTTGCCACAGATGTGGACATAAACCGCACTTTATCACCCTTTTTCAATACCCCTTCAAAAACCCTCACCAGTGCCACGGCACCTACGTAAGCATCAAACCATGAATCCACCACCAGCGCCCGCAAGACCTTGGTATCACAATTCGAAGGCGCAGGTACGCGCGCCACAACGGCCTCCAGCACATCACCAACGCCCTCACCTGTCTTCGCGGAAATAGCAATCGCATCCGAAGCATCTAGCCCGATGACCTCTTCAATCTGGCGTTTAACCTCTTCCACGTCAGCACTAGGGAGATCGATCTTGTTAATGACGGGAATGATCTCGAGGTCATTTTCCAGTGCCAGATAGACATTGGCCAACGTCTGCGCTTCCACACCCTGGGTCGCATCCACAATCAACAAAGCGCCTTCGCATGCTTGCAGGGAACGCGAGACTTCATAAGTGAAATCCACATGTCCCGGTGTATCAATCAGATTCAGCAGATAGGTTTCACCATTGCAGGCCTTATACTTCAAACTTGCCGTCTGCGCTTTGATAGTGATGCCGCGTTCCTGTTCCAGATCCATGGAATCCAGTACCTGTTTCTTCATTTCACGCTCGGAGAGCGCGCCGGTCTGCTCAATCAAACGATCCGCAAGCGTGGATTTGCCGTGATCAATATGAGCGATAATTGAGAAATTCCGTATATGTTGCTGATCTGGATGTGAATTTGACATGAGGGCGGCAGTGTAGCGGCAGCATTGTTTGCTTACTACCAACAACAATATTGGAAATGTGCTATATAGATGGGAACGGTCATTTAACCTGCATGATTCATGCATCATGCAGGTCAAGGGAGTCTTGGGTATGCCCAAAATACCAAACTTTTACCTGTGGATTAATGGCGAAGCCCACGAAAGCACAGATAGCACCGCAATCATCAATCCATACGATGGTTCGCCAATCGCAACCGTATCCATCGCAGGACGCAAACAAATTACCGAGGCCCTGCATGGATG
Organism: Zetaproteobacteria bacterium; assembly: GCA_036985955.1. Classification (GTDB taxonomy): domain Bacteria; phylum Pseudomonadota; class Zetaproteobacteria; order Mariprofundales; family Mariprofundaceae; genus JAUZQZ01. The sequence goes on from BTQQ01000011.1 coordinate 11,490, forward strand.
CCACAAGGCATTCCCCGTGCTCAAACACATGTCCCGCTTTCAAAGGGCATCAATACTTGAGCGCATGCTGGATGGATTGCAGGATGCCATGGCGGAAATGGTTGACGCCCTCATCATGGAAGGCGGCAAGCCAAAGAAATTCGCCGAGCAGGAATTTACCCGAACGCTGGCTGTATTTTCATGGGCGGCTGAAGAGGCCAAACGCTTTTGTGGCGACCGAATTCCGATGGATGGCATGGAACGTGGCATCGGCTATGAGGGTTATACCCGGCGTGAGCCCATCGGCCCTGTTCTGGGTATCTGTCCGTTTAATTTTCCACTTAATCTTGTATCGCACAAGGTTGCTCCGGCGCTGGCTGTGGGCAATCCTATTCTGATCAAGCCTGCCACCAACACGCCAATCTCCGCTCTTATTCTGGCCCGCATTGCCAGTGAAGCAGGCGCACCACCCGGAAGCCTTAATGTACTACCCATGCGGCATGCGGATATCTCGCTGTTACTGGGCAGTGATGACATCAAAATGGTGACATTTACCGGTAGCCCCGAGGTAGGATGGGCCTTAAAGAAAAAAGTGAGAAAGCAACGGATTGTCCTTGAGCTGGGAGGTAATTCGGGCACCATAGTGGACGCATCCGCCAACCTTGCATGGGCAGCAAAGCGCTGCGTGCTCGGGGGCTTTGCGCAGGCTGGTCAGTCATGCATCGCCGTACAACGCATTTACGTGCATACAAGTGTGTTTGACTCTTTTCTGGAAATTCTAGCTGCTGAAACCAAATCCTTGAAAATCGGTGATCCACGGAAGACTGATGTGATGGTCGGGCCCGTCATTCATTCCCGATCCGCAGATCGAATCATGGCATGGCTTGAAGAAGCCGTCTCTTCCGGTGCGAAGATTGTATATGGCGGTAAACGCCGCCGCATGGGGTGTGGTAACGTCATCGAACCAACCATTGTCACCCATGTGAAAGAAGATATGGGGATATGTTGCAAGGAAATATTCGGACCAGTCGTTACCGTAACCCCTTATGAGGAACTGGAAACGGCATTCCAGTGGTGCAATCACTCAGATTTCGGCTTGCAGGCAGCCATCTTCAGTAATGATTTACATCATGTACATCAAGCTGTTGATTCTCTGAATGTGGGTGGCGTAATTGTTAATGACGTCCCCACTTATCGCGTGGATCATATGCCTTATGGTGGAGTCAAAGATTCCGGCCTTGGGCGGGAGGGTATTCGATCATCCATGCTGGAAATGACCCATGAGAAAATGGTGGTCATCAGAAAAGGATGACGTGGTATGCTCACGACCTCCTTCCCCATAGGTGAAAAATCATCCTCACCCGGTGCAGCCATACGGGAGAATATGCCAAAAACTGGATAAAGTGCATTAATCATGGAAGTAAGTAATTTCTTTCTCTCTCTGGTCCTGATCCTGCTGTCTGCGAGGATTCTCGGTGAGATTGCCGCATGGCTCAAAATACCACCAGTGATGGGTGAATTGCTTGCCGGCATTGTCCTGGGTCCCAGCCTTCTGGGTTGGGTAGAGCCTGCCGAGGTTGTTCAGATGCTTGCTGAAATCGGGCTTATCCTCCTGTTATTTGAAGTCGGCCTGGATACCGATATTGCAACCCTGGTCAACAGGGGGAAATCGGCATCCATTGTGGCATTGGCAGGGTTTATTGCACCGTTTGTCGGCGGCTTTATATTTGGCTACTGGATATTTGATTTATCATTGATCGTATCGTTGTTTATTGGCGGCACCCTGACTGCCACCAGTATCGGAGTCACTGTTCGAGTGCTCCGCGACCTTGGCCGCCATCAGTCACATGAAGCTCAAGTGGTCCTGGGTGCTGCCGTACTGGATGATATTCTGGGTGTTGTGTTGCTGGCACTCCTGTTCGAGTTTTCCACCGGGGGAGGCGTGAGTTTCACCAATGCCAGCAAGGTGTTCATTTTTGTCATATTTTTTATGCTTCTTGCACCTGTTGTTGCCAAAATTATTGCCGAAACGATTGGCCGCTATGATAAAAAAAGTAAAATTCCAGGCCTGATTCCAACCGCGGTTGTTAGCCTTGTACTGTTTTTTGCATGGTTGGCCCATGCCGTAGGCGCACCTGCCCTGCTGGGTGGTTTTGCAGCAGGTCTGGCCCTGTCACGCCATTTTTTCCTTCCATTCGGTACGTCATGGCAACGTTCTGATGATCATTTCGTTCAACGCATCGATCAACATATGAAGCCGATCATCCACCTGTTCACACCGATATTTTTTGTCATGGTCGGACTCTCACTGGATTTGCAAAAAGTCGATTGGACCTCTTCCTCCGTCTGGCAAATGAGCCTGATGTTTATAGCTCTTGCCGTACTGAGTAAGCTGGCTGGTGCGTTCCTGATTAAAGAGTCCGTATATTTTCGCTGGGCCGTTGGAATATCCATGATACCGAGAGCGGAAGTAGGGCTCATCTTCGCAGAGCTGGGCCGCATTTCAGGCGTATTTGATTATGATCTGTATGCAGTCATGATTCTAACCATTGCGGCAACCACTGTGCTTCCACCCTTTATGCTAAAGTGGTTTTATGATCGCTATGGACACCATTTACACATTGGCGATATCTAAATGAGCTAATTGCAGAACTCATGCGTGGCGATTGGCTCAAATGATTCATATATGGATGGTTGTATCGGCTGTCTGCTCCCAGACAGAATATAACTGTAGCGGCCTGTCGATACCTTTCAAAGAAATCTTTGGCAGCAGATCATGTTCCGGTTTGTTTTTGAGCTTTCTGTATGTGTTTTCTGAGATGATTGTCTGTTTCGGCTTGGCTATGCTGGTCAGACGGGAAGCAATATTCACTGCATCACCGATGCAAGTATATTGCATTGACCGACTTGACCCGATTGCTCCGACCACCACATCACCGGTATTAATACCTATACCAATTTTAATCGGCTGTTCCATTCGGGCTTTTCGTTCTTTATTAAATAGATCAAGTGCACCATGCATATGGAATGCACACCTGACCGCCTGATTAGCCGGATGATCCACTTCGGTCAGCGCGCCGAAGAGAATCATGACCTCATCGCCGATGAATTTGTCCACAGTACCACCATATTGGAAAACAACATTGACGATTAGTTCGAAATACTCATTGAGCATCTCCACTACATTCGTTGCCGAGGCATGATGTGCAATACGGGTAAAACCACGAATATCAGCAAAGAGGATGGTAACCTCCTTATGCTCACCACCCTTCTTTTCCAACTTAATTTCGCCTCTCGTGACTTTCTCCATGATGCTGGGCGGCAACAGACGTTCGAGTTGTGCTTTGTCCCTGGTCTCTTGCTCGACGGTTCCCAGCAGCTTTGTGTTCGCAATGATAGTCGCCACGTGGAACGCAAGGTTTGTTATCAGATTGAGATCCTTGCGAGAGAAAACCATGGCCGATTTCTGGCAATCCAGATGTATGACTCCGTAAAAGTGATTGTCGCAAATAATTGGCGCACACAAAACCGAATGTAGCCCCTGTACAAGAATAGAAGCAGAATTTGAAAATCGTTCATCGGCACATGCATCCGTCACAATAAGTGCCGAATGAGTCTCGCGCACTTTTTCCAGAATCGACTCGGAGATCGACATATGCTTTTGTATTCCAGTCAACACCTTAACCGTCATTGGTACAAGTTTATCCGACTCGGCGTCGAGCAGTAGAATAGCACATCGATCCGCTGGAAAAATATCAAGCAGATTACTCGCAATATTTTCGAGGCTTTTGCTCAAATCACGTTGTAGTCCAACATTTTGCAACAGTGTGCTGGCCAAACGAAGTTTCTCGTAATCCTCACGCCAATCCATATCATCAGTGATCAAATGGGCAGGCGTGAAAGCTATCTCCTCGCCAATCTTGATACGATCCAGGATGGCCTGTTCAGATATTGGAGTGCTGGCAATGCGCACCAGGCCGGTCGGTGTTGTGTCTGTAGAGTCTTCAATGAAAGTTAACGTTGCCTTCTTGCCGATTCGTACTGTAGTGCCATTACTCAAAACACTTTCGGTGATATGTACATCTTTTATATATGAACCATTACTGCTACCTAAATCTTTAAAGAGATAACCTTGCTCGGTAAGTGTGATTTCAGCATGATATCTGGAGATACTGGCATCTTCCAGGAAGATATCGTTCACAAGGACCCGGCCAATTCTCGTGTAATCGCCGAGCTCAACCTCCCACTTATCTTCTCTGTTCTGAATAATCAATTGTGGCATTTTCTACTCAACCGCGGACAAAGGATCTATCGCCATGGTTGTGTTATAATTCTTCATATCCCTGCCATCAAGTTAAAATACAGTAAAATACTGGTAGCGGTTTCAAGTTCTAATTGATCTGATTGAGTTTCTCCTGAGTGAGTACAGACGTATCCATCCCCTTCGGTAGGCACTGGTACAACAGGCCATGGGTGTTTTCGTTGATGCCCCGTTGCCAGGGATTGTGGGGAACAGCGAAGTAGGCCTTGATTCCCGTATCTTCAGCAAGCCTCTCGTGACCAGTTACCTCGGTGCTGGCGTTGCCCGCCTTCGCCAGCGTGGCGAATTCGCCTCACTATGATTCTAACTGTGTAGACATTGCGTGCTCCTTTGATCAGGTCGATCTTACCCACGAACGGAGGACACACCAATTAGTTGTTTTGTTGCTACATCGAAAGCCAGTGGAGCTTCGTAACGAATTGCTGACGCCCCATTACTTGCTCCTTTGTTTGCACCGAATCCCTCATCATCTGTCCGTATGCATGGCTACGTATTTCCTCCTCGGAATCCATTACGAACAAATTTTCTGCTCACAAAAAGGCCGAAGGCCATCTGGATGAACTTTAAGTCGGCCACAAGGTGAGGGCAGCAGGCCCGAATCAATTATCACTGCGATTCACGAATAATGTAGGCTAGAAGCTAACTATCTCCTGTAAACAAAAAGACAAGTACCGAGAATTTTGTAAAAGTCACCGCGATAATGACCGAAGCCATGATTGTAACGATCAAAGGATTCACTTTGCGGCGTATAAGTAGCAATTTGGGCAGTAACGAAAGCCCACCAAAAACTCCCGCGATGACAAAGAAACCGATGATGAACGCTGTGCTTATCTTCCATTCGGCAAATGCATCATCCAGCCCGTTGAAAACAAGCCCGATCAATGCGACAAACACAAACCAGGTCAGATAGATGGTCATATATTCAGCGGGATGGCAGTGCTGTCCCTTCCTGCGCTCGAGATAGATCAGCGGCAACGCTACCACATTGGCTGCTGCCGCAAACACCAGAAACGACAATAGATATGCATTCATTGGCCTAATCTATTCCGTTACGTTCAATGACGCAAAACAAACACCGGGATTACCGGATTTGTCAGTTAGTTCAGTGATTCTCTGAGTTTCTTCATGGCACGTGATTCAAGCTGGCGTATCCGTTCGATGGATACCCCGAATTCCCCGGAAAGTTCCTTGAGCGTGGCAGGCTCTTCGGCCAGATGGCGACGTTCCACAATGGTTCTGTCACGCTCCGACAGATGATTCAGAGCGGAATACAATGCAGATTTCTGATACTTTTCCCAGTTGGATTGAGTCACAATCTCTTCCGGTGTGGCATCCGGAGCGGGCAGAGCATACACCAGCGCCGCTCCTTCCCCCGTCTCGGCATCCAAAGACATATCACGCTGAATAAACGCGGTGGCCGCTTCCTGGTATTCATGGGCCGAAATGCCAAATTCCGCACCCACTTCTTCGGCATTGTGACCTTCCATTGCGGCAATGGCATTTTTGGCCTTCTGAAGACCCGCAAAAATTTTGCGCTGAAGCTTGGTCGTACCCAGCTTGACGATGCTCCATGAGTTCAGGATGAAGTCATGAATAGCGGCGCGCACCCACCATGAGGCATAGGTCATCAGACGGAAGCCGCGATCCGGGTCAAAGCGTTTGACTGCCCGCATCAGACCGATGGTGCCCTCTTGAATCAAGTCCATTTCCGGCAGCCCGAAGTGACGATATTCACGCGCAATCGCAGCCACGGCATAAAGATTGGAACAAACCAGTTCCTTCGCCGCTTCGCGATCCTGCTCGTCGCGCCAGCGGCGGGCCAGACAATTTTCCTCATCCCGCGAAAGACGGGGGAAACGACGCATTTCCCTGCGGAAAAGCGCCAGACTGGACATTTCTAATGCCGGTACCATCAAAAAGTTACCTCCTGAACACATTCTTTCTGAAAAAATCTATCTAATAAAAGATTAGCACTCTATACGCCTGAGTGCCAATTATAGAAAAATTACTTTAAATGTCAAGTGGTTGCGGTACTCTCATTCGGCAAACGCATGGTCGCAACCCATGCCCCAAGCCCCCCTGCCATGCCACCGCCGAATACCATGGGCGCCAGCAGGATGAAACCGTTAAGGCTAACATCCAACGCCGCAAACCAGCTTGCAGCACCAAGTATAAGAGGCCAAAGCAAAAACCAGGCCAGAACCCCTGCCCCCGATCCCAGCAACATACCTTCCAGAATAAACGGCATGCGCACAAACCATTCGTTCGCACCCAATAAGCGCATCAACTGCACCTCATCGGCACGTGCCAGCAGAATCATGCGCAAGGTGTTAGAGATAATAATGGCCATAGCCAGCACTAAAATCAGGGTCACAAACCACAACAGACGTTCGATATTCGCCAGCCAGCGCTGCACCTGAACCAGATGCATTTCACCACTATTTAGAGTGGCGCCCAGACGCCGTACTTCATCGGCAATGTCCGAATATAAAAATTCGCCCGTTTCGGAGCCGGGAGTGATTTCCACCGTGCCGGGAAGACTGCGCAGCAATTCATCCTCATCCACGGCGCCACTGCCCAGCCAGTCATGCAACCAGCTTGCCATCTCCTGATGCGGAACCACGCGCGCCGAGGAAACGCCCGGAAGCAATGCCAGTTGATCAGCCAGGTGTTTCAGTTTGGTTTGGTTGCCGCCCTCCATATAGGCATGGAAACGAAGGTCATGCTGCCATGTTCCCATCCATTGTGATCCCGCCTGCATACCCAGCCACAGAAGACCCAGCGCCCACAGAGCCACACAGACAATCGCCAGCGCCAACCACTGATGCACGCCAAATGGAGGCAGGGAGAACCCTCCGGGAAGCCGGGGCGTGGATCGCTCATTCGCCTGACTCATATCCCCTCTCCGGTTACATATTCATGCCCATCGTCATGATCATGAATTGCCGGTGGCATGTGCTGTAACGTTTCCGCCAACGCTCCGGCATGCAAGCACAGGAGATCACCGGGATGAGTTTCCATGAGTTGCAAATCATGCGTGGCCATAATCACCGTGCTGCCCTGTTGGTTCAGCTCCATGAGGTAATCCATAATGCGCCGGGCTGTTCCAATATCCAGATTTCCCGTTGGCTCGTCCGCCAGAATCAATGGTGGATGCGTGCTCATGGCACGGGCAATCGCCACCCGCTGCTGCTCACCGCCGGACAATGCCTCGGGAAACGACCACAAGCGGTCTTCCAGCCCAACGAACTCGAGCACCTTACGTGCGCGGGCAACCAGCCGCTCCGGCTTCCACCCCTGTACGCGCAGTGGCAGTGCGACATTCTCAAATACAGTACGCGAAAACAGCAGTCGATGATTCTGGAAAATGACACCGATATTTCGCCTGAGCTTGCGCACCTGATGCTCCTGCGCCAGCCTCATATCAAGATCCTGCACGGTTAGCTGCCCCGATGTGGGGCGTGCACCGCCATACAGGCAACGTAGCAGGGATGATTTGCCCGCCCCGCTCTCGCCGGTTAGATAGACGAAACGTCCTTTGGGAATACTCAGGGTTACGCCTGAGAGCGCGGTTTTTCCGGTAGGATAACGAAGCATGAGCTGGCGCGCCTGAATCATGCGCAAACCGTAACCAGCCCGGCGGATATTGTCAGCAACCTCATGTATGACTTTTATACTCAATACCCGATATCAGGTCACAAAGCAGGGCTGACAAAAGGTGCGGGACGGTACAGCATCCGGCCATGCACGTGGTTTGCCCACATTGTCAGGCCGCCTACCAGCTTGAAGGGGTGGATGAAGGAACCCTCCTTGTCTGCCACCGATGCGGTACTGAATTCGGTTTTGGTCAACCATCTGAAGGCGCCAGGGTTATCGACGATGGCCACTCTGACCAAAACGAAAATGAAGAACATCTTCCCCTGTTCTCTGCGAATCCAATATCCCGGGAATCAGCGCATGATGATGGCGTGGAAACCTCATTCGAAGATATTAATGATGGAATCCTTGCCGAGCCGGAACCTCAAACAGAATTAACAGAGCCAAATCAATCAACGAAAGGCTCCGGTCGGATAGTTTCAGAAGAAACATTGTCTGTGGATCAGAGGGAATTATCATCTGATACAGAAGAATCCAGCAAAGAAACGACTGAGCCAGCAAGCTCCGTGGAAGAAGTCCCTGAAGATGAGGATGCGCCTCTGCCACCGCCACCCCGTGCCCGTGTGCGCATTATGCCATGGCTGCTAACCATCATGTTGGTCATCGCCGCTGTCGGTTTCTGGTCCAGACATGATGCATGGCTGGATGATCCGTGGTTGCGCAGTGTGTTCATCAATTTAGGTTTACCCGTCGAGGTGCGGGACAAGGACTGGCGCATCCAACCGGCAAGCGTACAGGCCCAGTGGGTGAAGCGGGATGATGGCAGTCAGGTTCTGGTGATCGAAGGCCGCGTAAAAAACCTGCTTCAATGCGAACTTGCTCCACCCGCCATCCGTTTCTCCATTTTTGCCAAAGATGACCCGGAACATTTGCTGCTTCAACGTGAACTACCGGTTTCACAGCCACCACTCATGGTCGCCATTCGCCGCACACCTTATATTGTACCGCCAGAGGATCACGTCCCCGTCACCGCCTTGGGTGATCGTGGTTTTGTGCTGGTGCTGGAAGGACTACCGAAGAACGCAGGCGACTTTACTCTCACACCCATTGCCAGGGGTGGAGCTTGAATTTTAGGAGATATGTCATAAAATCAATAATCACTACCTGTACGCTACTACTTGTCGCGCTGTTCTTTACCGCCTGTTCACCCGAACCGGGCACCGAAGCATGGTGTAACAGAATCAAGGAGAAGCCCAAAGGAGACTGGAGCGCCAACGATGCAGGCACCTTTACCGAACACTGTTTGATGGGTAATTACAAGGAATAAATCACACCTGTTTCACTGCCGGCTATCAGGCCCCAAAAAGATCGTTGGCGCGATAAGCCCAGCCGACCAGGACATCACGCAGCGCCTGCTGCATCGGGCCAGACATGTGTCCGGGTTCAAGGATCAATAAACGACTATCGCGCCGCCTGATGTTCAGTCCATCAATGGCATTTATCGCACGCACACAGGTATCCACCACTTCCTCACCAAACCAGCCACGCCATTGATCGAGATCAATCTCAATAGCCGGTGGCTCAATACCTGCACCGGCATACAACCGGAACAGCCTCGGCGGCCCGACATCGGTCGTCCACGCTACCGAACGTACGACCAGACCAGCGCCACGATCATCAATCTCAACCGGCTGGCCGGTCTCCTGCCAGTCATGCATCAACGCCGAATAAAACTCGCGGTGAGCCGGATTACAAGCGGCATAAAACAGTTGCGTAGCGGTGTCGGCCATAAATCGATTTTAGTCCTTAGACTCCAGCAGCGCCACCGCCATCGCCGCAATTCCCTCCTTTCTTCCGGTAAATCCCAGATGTTCCGTCGTGCTTGCCTTGATGTTGATGCAGGAAGCATCCACACCGATGATACC
>BTQQ01000012.1:0-21205 GCA_036985955.1 Zetaproteobacteria bacterium
GTCCCAAGCAAAGGAACACGTTGATTATGGGAAATCTGTCCAATACCGGATTGCACTGATGGGGCATGAGACCAAGACCAATCCTATAGATGTGATTAGGGAGTATAATGAAAAATGGAACGACCTAAGCGAGGAGGAAATGTATGTAAAGGCAAAGCGCTTCTCATATCGTAACATGATAGAATCCATTGGAGACTTCATTGGTGATCAAGATTCAGGGGAAATCCCTTTCTTAGGGCCGATGATTTCAGGGTATTCAGAGTTGTCCTCATATGTTCACGGTGGTCCTAATGCGGGAATTGAAACAGCACTAGCGTATGGAGAGGGAGGGCTGTCCTTTGGAGAAGACCCTGAGGTTGCTTTACAGATGTCTCTATTTGCTAAGGTGATGGCCTTCTCATGCTTTTCAAAAGAAGAGCCTGAGTTTTTTAACTTGGCTAAAGCTTTGAGAGACTTGGTAGAACGTATTGGTGGAGATTCTTAGATGTTCTTCTGAATGTCCGCCTATGACCGCAACTGGTCGCTCGATTTGTTTGCTCGTGCTGATTAACAAAGCGGGTTAAGCGGAAGCAATCTCGCGTGAATCAAAATCGTCGTACACGGCATTGGTAAAATATAGTCCGTGCGCCGGTGCCGTATCCGCAGCATGTTTTCGGTCACGACCAATCAGAACAGCTTCCATTCGCTCCGGCTGCCACTTGCCGATGCCCACTTGCACCAGACTTCCCACAACATTGCGAACCATGTGATATAAAAAGGCATCGGCACGAAAGTGAATCGAGATGCATTCGCCATGCTGCTCAATGCGTAGCTCTCGCATTTCACGGGTGGGTGAAGACGCCTGACAGCCAGTGGCGCGAAAACTGCTGAAATCATGCCGCCCCACCAGACACTGAGCGGCCTGCTGCATTTTCGGAACATCCAGTGAGCGGGGCATCCACCAGTGGCGCCAGCGATGAATCGCGGGGGCAGTCGTCCGGTTCCATATCTGATAGCGGTATGCACGTTCCCGGCAATCGAAGCGGGCATGAAAATCCTCGGCTACCGCACGCACATTCAGCACGCGAATTTGTCCGGGAAGATGTTGATTCACACCATGCACATAAGCCATCGGAGAACTCGAAAAACGATCCGTGCAGATATCCACATGCACCAGCATGGCTTCGGCATGTACCCCTGCATCCGTACGCCCGGCCGCATGGCACCGCACCGGCTCTCCTTCAATCAGGGCCAGCGCCGTTTCCAGATGTTCCTGTACCGTTGGGCCGTTATCCTGTAACTGCCAGCCGCACAAACCGTGGCCATCGTATTCCAGCGCCATGGCGATACGCTGCATCACGCCACCCATGCTGCGAATGGGAGACTGATGCCGAGCACCATCAGAGCCAGTGCGCGACCGTCAAACTTTAACTCGCAGGATGGCAACTCGTCTTTCCAGCCTTCCCACACAAGCTTTGCCTGCTCATGACCGGAGCGCAGCACATCCTCAAGCAAACAGACAATCATTTCCGGTATGGACGTAATCCCCCGTGAGCGACTTTCACGCCAATGTTTCCGGGCCAGCTTTGCTGTTATTTTTTGCATGGGTTGAAACAATTGCAGATACGGATACAAACGGTGACCCACAACAGGAATCCGGCAAAGCTGCGCCTGCCATTCTCCCAGGCTCAGGGATCGGGACAGCAGCATGGCCGAAAAAAAGAGGAAAAACAGCCGTGTACTGAGCCACACCGCCCTGTCCACACCCTCCCACGTGAGCGGTAAGCCGCTTCCCGGCCATATCAATGCACCGGGCGTCAGTAGCAGATGTAGTGTGCATATGGGCAATATCAGCCAGAGCAACAGACGCACCGCCTTGAAAACCGGTGTCCATGATCCATTGACCATGCGCAGAAGAATCAGGCTCAAACCTGTCCCTGTTACGGCAAACACCACACCGTGCGCAACCAGTGCTGCGACAAAGAAACCAAGGCCGAAAAATAGTCTGCCCAGTGGGTGAATATTCACATAAGATGAATGCATGGAACGGCAATTCACCGATAACCGGTCGGACACCATTGTTATCGCATAATCTTAGCCTGAACTATTCATAAATACTGTCGCGCCCTTGCTTGTTCCTTTGTCCACACCGAATCCCTCGTCGGTCGTCCGTATGCATGGCTACGGTCTCCTTCCTTGGAATCCGTTGCGAACAAAGGTTCTGCGTAAGCATCACGACGATTCATGAATATTTCAGGCTAGTATGTGTATCGATCAATACAAACGACAACGGTGCCGCCTACATAAAATGAAAAAGTGGTGCGTTGTGGCCTCGTAGCGTATTTCTAATCCTGCTTGCTCTTGATGGATTCAAACCATTCACGATTGCTGTCATCCACAAGCGCCTCCGCCTCTGCCAGAAGTTCAGCAGTCTTGTCTGCATCACCCCGCTGCTGCGCTACTTCCGCAAGGCCGAGCAGGCCATCGCCTCGTTTGTCGCCTGCATCTGCAGCAGCCTTGAATGAGGATTCGGCCTCATCCAATGCACCTTCAGCCAGCAAGCTGCGTGCTTTATCGATATTGAGCGAATCCGGTGATGTGTCCGTATCCAGTGCCGCCTCTGTATCCATATCCAGTTCGGTCAACAATCCATCCAGTTCATGGGTAATATCGCCATCCTCAATTCCGGGATCCAATGTTTCCGTTTCAATATTTTCCGAAGCTTCGCGTGGTTCACCGGCAGCTTCCCCGCTTTCCACGGAAGCATCCGTAGATGCAGCATTTGTTTCTACAGAGGCTTCGAGTTCCACGGATTCCAGCCCGATATCAGAAAACTCCTCGGCTTTGTCCGTATCCACAGTCATACGTACCGTGCTGGTAAATTCATCCGCATCATCGGATGAAGGCGGCTCAGCTTCATTCATCTCCACTTCATCCAGGCCAATATCCAACACACCTGAGGACTGAGGATTAAAAGGCTTTTCAACCGATTGTTCTTCGGCCTCTTTCTGTTCACTGTCCGATTCCTCGTCGGCAGCAATATCGCTTTCTCCAGAGGACTCGTTTTCCGCAGACTCTTCAACTTCAACGGAGAAACCCCCGGTAATCTCCTCCAGAGCCTCGGTTTCCCCGGACCAGTCGATAGCAATGGTTTTATCCAGATCAGAAGTCTCAACATCTGCGGACGCCGCACTTCCGACCACATCACTCACATCGGGTATGTCTATTTCCGATAAATCCAGGTCTGGTTCAGGTATCTCATTCTCAAGCGTGTCGATTGCTTCAATCTGGTCCGGTTCGCTTGCCACCGCCGGCTCGACAGCTTCACCCGAGTCAGACTCCGGTTCCGTAACATCTGCAGATTCCGCAGCTTCCCCGGGTGCAGATTCAACCACCGTTTCCTGTGCCTTTTCCTCACCAGCCGCAGACTGAGCGTCCCAATCAAGATCCCCCATTTCAAGGTCACCGATCTCGAGAATATCTTCTCCTTCCGTTTCCTCCTGCGCACCCGTTTCAGCTCCGGAAACAGATTCCTCGCTGATGGGAACCTCGGCCTCTTCCCTGCCTATGGTGGTCTCATCCGGAAGCACTACTTCTTCCGTGAGTGTATTTTCCTCCGTTTGCTCACCTTGATCTTCGGGGGATTCGCCCTCCCACGTGCCGATTGCCTGGCCCAAAACAAGCGTGTCCTGATCTTCTGTGGATTCCTCCTGTTCGGTCTCTCCCGTTTCGGAGAAATCAACCGCCTCAATTCCGGTGGGAGGCAAGGTATCGCCCAAGTCAATTTCGGTTTCCTCCTGACCCGCCGAGGAAACGACCGCCTCAAACGCCTGGAGCCCTTCGCCGCTCAGCACTGCACGTCCGGCTTCAATTGCCGCATCCAGTTCCTCCTGATCGCCCTTCGACTGGAGCGTCTGGACCAGTTTGCTATGCGCATCGGCGTTATCCGGTCGTTGCTTGATCGCCATTCTGATCTGACCGATTGCTTCATCTTCCATGCCATAGCGAAGATAAACACCGGCTTCGGCCATGTAGTCCACATTCGGGTCGGGCTCTTCTTCAACTGCCTCCTGAAGCGCCTCCATTTCAGCTGTATCCGATTCCGTCAGATCCGGCACGCTGTCCGTAAAGGCATCTTCAAACTCCTGTGTGGTCATTTGTTTGGTTGCCTGGCCCATTTCTTCAGCGGATTTTTCTGTTACAGGAACCTCAGGGATAACCTCTTCGAACTCTTGCACTTCGTCTTCCAGTGAGGGGGCGGCCAGAGAGGAATCAACCGCAGCAGCACTTGCGGCTGTTGAAGCCACAGCCGGATGCGGACGCTCACGCCGCAACAAATATCCCACGCCTCCCAGCAACAGGATAACCAGACCGGCCAGCAGGTAAGTCAACCACTGGGACGCCTCGCCACCAGGCTTCACTTCCTGCCGGCTCCGGTCCAGTTCGGCCTGCAAACGGGCCAGACTTAATTCCAGCTTCTTGATTCGTGCATTGGCAGCAACTACATCGGCATTAGCCAGTTTGCCGGACAGGGCATCAATCTTATCATCAGCAGTCTTGAGCTTTTCCTGCAAGACAGCATTTTCCTGCTGCAGCGCATCCAGTTTCGCCTGTTGCTTGGGCTCTGTCGTTTCCGGTGTCACTACCGTTGCGGAAGTCCCCGTTCCAGGCGCTTTGCCACCATCCGTTTCCATTCCTGATTTCTCTTTGGCTCCTTTACCGGGAACAGGTGCGGATGCAACACCATTGGCGCTCTTGCCCACACGCACACGGGCCTTGTAGCGATTCTTCTGCGCCTCGGCCACCGCTGCATAGCGCGGCTGTTTCTTTAACGTATTCCATCTCTGATTGTGTTGAGCCAACAATGACTTGGCCTGGGAAGGTGTCATGTCCTCCACTTCACTGGCCTTCGGTACATCAAGATAGGTTCCAGCCTGAATCAGGTTGACGTTTCCCTGACTAAACTTTTTCTTATTCTTGTTGAACAGGGCCATCATCACCTGTTGTAATGTATAACGTTCATCCACGCGCAAGCGGCGGGCTACGGTGCTGATGGTGTCTCCATAAACCATCGGGCCATAGCGCCCGGTTCTCGCCCAACCGTCATAGGATTTAAACACAGATTTTGTGGAATCCTGGGCCTCGGGTTCCGCTGCGGACACTGCAGAAGCAGGCATTTTCGGCTGTGCCTCCTGCTTCGCGTCCGTCCGCGGATTAATTGTGGAAACCGTCGGTAACGCCTTAATCTGAACGGGCTTTGCCTGGGGCAAATCGAGGAAAACAGGGTACTTTTTAAATTGCGTGGCATGACCATAGCGTACTTTCAGCACCAAATTAAAGAACGGAGCATCAATAACGGAGTCAGAAGAAAGTTCTACACGGGCGCCACGGGAATCCTTTTTCACATCGGAGCGGATGGCATTCAGAGCGGGATCGCGGTATACCTCGAGAATACGATAGTCGGCAGGAGCGGCCAGTTCGACAAATACACTGGAGATGCTTTCATTTTCTTCCAGTTGCATAGGGACTTCGGCAAAGAAGGCCTCGCCCAGATGGCTTGCCACCTCTATTTTTCCCAAAGCCACGGCATACGCTTGGGATATACCCAATATTAGACATACGGAAAACCCGAGCAGACCCCGCATCCAGCGATTCATGCCAGCCTCCTCCCTTTACCTTTTAGCCTATTCCAGTTTCCTAGGCAGGTTATTACAAATTTGGCACAATACCGGCGCACCAGTCCAGTCATTCAGCAGATTGGCGGACAAGAATTTCTGCAATCTGAATGGCATTTAGAGCCGCGCCTTTACGTACATTATCAGCAACAATCCATAAATGCAAGGAATTAAGGCACGAATTGTCATCGCGGATGCGCCCGACCCATACCGGATCGGTACCCGCCGCATCGCTGGCCAGCGGATAATCTTCACTTCCGGGATCATCCACAACGCAAATACCATCGGTCCGCGCCAGGATATTACGCGCCTGTTCCGCTGTCATGGGAGCATCGAAGGTAAGGTTAACAGCTTCCGAATGGCCGTAGAATACGGGCACGCGTACCGTCGTTGCGGTCACGGCAATATCGGCTTCCATAATCTTGCGCGTTTCGTCTATCATCTTGCGCTCTTCTCTGGTGTAACCGTCGTCCATAAACACGTCGATATGCGGTATCACATTGAACGCAATGCGTGCCGGCAACACCTCCACCTCAGCCTTATTTCCTGAAAGAAGATTGCGTGTCTGCATGGCCAGTTCCTTGACGGCTCGGCCGCCCGCACCGGACACAGCCTGGTAGGTAGAAACCACAACGCGCCTGATGGGAACAACATCGTGCAGCGGCTTCAGGGCCACCACCATCTGAATGGTCGAACAGTTCGGATTGGCAATGATGTGATTACTTTTCGCCATTTCCAATGCCTGTGGATTGACTTCCGGCACCACCAGACAGACATCCTCATGCATACGCCAGGCGCTGGAATTATCAATCACATAGCACCCGGCCCTGGCAAAACGCGGCGTATGTTCTTCCGACGTGCTTCCCCCGGCTGAAAACAGTGCAATATCAAGTCCTGACGGGTCAAAATCCGCCAGATCCTGCACAACATATTCCTTTCCTTTAAATTTAATTTTTGAGCCGGCACTTCGGCTGGAAGCCAACGGTACGATCTTGTCCACCGGAAAGTCCCGCTCGGCAAGAATCTCCAGCATGGTCTGGCCAACCGTGCCGGTCGCACCGACTACGGCAACGTTATATCCATCCTTACGGGGAAGAAATCCACTCATACCTGTTCTGCTCCCATACGCTCCAGCTTGGCGCACACCGCATCCCCCATCCCTGAACAGGACACAGGCTGCTTACCACCTGCCAGATCCGGGGTGCGTAAACCATCGTCCAGCACAGCCTCCACCGCCGCATCCACCTTATCCGCCAGATCACTTTGATTCAGCGTATATTTGAGCATCATGGATACGGACAAAATGGTCGCCAGCGGGTTGGCTTTGTTCTGGCCTGCAATATCCGGAGCGGAACCGTGGATGGGTTCGTACATCGCATGTTTCTCACCGACCGACGCCGACGGCAACATGCCGATGGATCCTGTCAGCATCGATGCCTCGTCAGACAGAATATCCCCAAACAGGTTGGATGTGACGATGACGTCAAACTGTTTCGGATTACGAATTAACTGCATCGCCGCGTTATCCACATACATATGCGACAATTCGACATCGGAAAATTCATCGCCATGCACGCGGCAAACGATTTCACGCCAGAATTCGGACACATCAAGTACATTGGCCTTGTCCACGCTACAAACCCGGCCACGCCTCAGGCGTGCCGTTTCAAACGCCGTGCGGGCAATACGCTCCACTTCGGCTTCGGTATAACTCATCGTGTTGAGACCTTTGCGTTGCCCACCCTCCTCGACAATGCCGCGCGGCTGGCCGAAATATACGCCACTCACCAGTTCCCGAATAACCATGATATCCACACCGTCAATAACTTCCGGTTTTAATGTAGAAGCATCCAGCAACTGCCGGTATACCCTGGCCGGGCGGTAATTGGCAAACAGACCCAGATCGGCGCGAATACCGAGCAAGCCTGCCTCCGGCCTGAGGGGTTTGTCGAGCGCTTCCCATTTTGGGCCCCCGACCGCGCCGAGCAACACCGCATCGGTCTCGCGCGCCAGTTTTCGCGTCGCCTCGGGATAAGGATCACCGGACTCTTCATAACCCGCGCCGCCGATGGCAGCCTCCTCCCACTCGGCATTCAGGCCGTATTCCCGGTTTAGCACATCCAGCACCTTGAGTGCCTCGCGCACAATTTCCGGGCCAATGCCATCGCCGGGCAATACTGCGATGCTCAGGCTCATTTCAAGACTCTCCCTCACCATTCATGGCCGATTTCACGGCAGCCAGAAACTCGTCTACGTCCTTGAATTCCCGGTATACGGAGGCAAAACGAATATAGGCTACGCCATCGAGTTGTTGCAACTGCTCCATCACAAGATTTCCGACATCCGCCGCCGGTATTTCCGGCTCACCCAGTTCCTGGACCGACCGCACAATCGCCTGCACACCCTGCTCCAGCGCATTGGCCGGAACGGGCCGTTTTTCCAGAGCCTTTTGCATGCCCGAACGGATTTTTTCGGCATCAAATGTCTGCCGCGCGCCGTCCTTCTTGACCACCATGGGTAAACGCAGCTCCGCCCGCTCGTAGGTGGAAAACCGTTTATTGCACACTTCACATTCGCGCCTGCGCCGTACCGTGGCGCCGCCCTCCGCCACGCGCGAATCAATGACGCGCGTGTCATCATTGGCACAGAATGGACAATGCATGTCTTATAACGCCTGTATCAGCCGTAAATTGGAAAGCGATCCGTCAGATCGCGCACCTCAGCCATCACGGTCTTATGCACCGACTCATCCCCGGGTGCAGCCAGCACCTTCAGGATCATTTCGCCGATTTGCACGCTTTCCGTCTCGCATAAACCGCGCGTGGTAATCGCCGCCGTACCGATACGAATACCGCTGGTCACAAACGGACTTTGTGGATCGAACGGAATGGTATTCTTGTTTACCGTAATTCCTGCTGCTTCCAGCGATTCCTCGGCCACCTTGCCGGTCAACCCCTGAGGCCGGACATCCACCCGAAACATGTGACAATCGGTACCACCGGAAACAATGCGCAAGCCCCCGTCGGCCAGCGTCTTTGCCAATGCACGTGCATTGGCAATAATCTGTTTCTGATCGGCTTTGAACTGCTCGCCCAGAGCTTCGCCGAAGGCCACCGCCTTTGCCGCAATCACATGCATCAATGGCCCACCCTGAATGCCGGGAAAGATGCGCGAATTGATTTTCTTGGCCAACTCATCGTCGTCGGTGAGAATCATACCGCCGCGCGGACCGCGCAGGGTTTTATGCGTGGTCGTCGTAATCATATGTGCATGCCCCACCGGACTTGGATAAATGCCAGCGGCAATCAGGCCCGCGTAATGCGCCATATCCACCATCAGGTACGCACCAACGGAATCGGCAATTTCGCGCATGCGGGCAAAATCGATCGGACGCTCATAAGCCGAAGCGCCGCCGATAATCATCTGCGGTTTATGCTCAAGGGCCAGTTGCTGCATCACGTCGTAATCAATCAGTTCGTTGTCTTCGCGCACCCCGTAGGCCACCACATTGTACAATCGGCCGGAGAAATTGACCGGAGAGCCATGCGTCAGATGGCCGCCATGCGCCAAATCCATGCCCATGATGGTATCGCCCGGATTGAGTACCGCCATATACACCGCCATATTGGCCTGTGAACCGGAATGCGGCTGCACATTGGCGTGTTTAACACCAAATAGCTCTTTAGCACGTTCTTGCGCCAATGCCTCGACCTTGTCCACATGCTCACAACCGCCGTAATAACGCCGGCCCGGATACCCTTCCGCATACTTGTTGGTCATCACCGAGCCCTGCGCCTGCATGACCGCGTTTGACACAATGTTCTCGCTGGCAATCAGTTCCAGTGTGTGCTGCTGGCGGCCCAGTTCAGCGGCAATTGCATCAGCCACAGGAGCATCAGACAACGCTGCATGGAAAAAATCGGAACGGTCGGACATTCATCACTCCCCTGTCGGTTTTATAATCTCACTTATAATCGAAACAACAAAGGGCCCATACGGGCCCTCTGCATTAAACCGTTACGCCCGACTCAATCGGCACGCCCACATGGTGCGGTTCGGTTATACGCGGCGCTCGCGGATACGCGCCGCCTTGCCGCGCAATTCGCGCAGATAGTAGAGCTTGGCGCGGCGAACGCGGCCACGGCGTACCACCTTGATACTCTCCAGCATCGGCGAATGCAGCGGAAATACACGTTCCACACCAATTCCACCGGATATTTTACGCACCGTAAAAGAACTGGAAATCCCCTTATTATGGCGTGCGATGACAATACCCTCATAGGCCTGCAAACGCTCACGGCGTTCCACGCCTTTCTTGGTATCCTTGAAATCCACCACTCGGACATTCACACGAACGTTATCGCCCTCGCGAAAATCCGGAATATCATCACGCAACTGATCCTTGGTTACATCATCCAACGCACGCATTGTCTTGCCTCCACTCATACCTGATACAGTCGTAAAAAGTCCATCCGTGGCCTTTTTACTCTACGGAAAACGAAAAGCGTGGTTTTCGCTTTCCTTACAAATCAACACCTTGCGTTGCAAGCCATTGATTTGCACGCCCGTCCATGGGCGCGATGATGGCTTACGCAGCCATCATACCTGTTCAGCGGGTTGCTTGTTCCGAATCAATCGGTCCAGATAAATGGCCACAGCCGCCCGTACAGAAAGGTGCCGCACTTTACCGATACCGGCTATCGGTGACAACCATCCATTTGGTTCCGGCATTTCGTTCACATTCAGGCCCCAACCCGTGCCGAATACAATAAGATGCGGGCCGGGCTGTTCCGCCAGTGTATTGACCTCGCGCATCCGGCCTTCCGGCGGCTTGGCGGAAGTATACCACAAGCTGTAATCGGCATCCTGCAACACATCTTCCAGCGTGTTCACCATGCGAATCTGTTTCATTGCTTCGCGCCTGCCCGGATTGCGTTTTCCACCCTCGCCTGTCAACCAGTAGCCGGTAATATCAGCCACCATGGAATGCATCCCTGCCGCCGGATGCACCAGATAAACCGGTGCCACATCGTAGAACGCACAGGTGCGTGCAAAGTCATGAATATCCATGGACGTAATGGCTGTGGTGGACGGCTCACCCAGTCGATTCAGCACCGGATGATGCACCAGGGCCACGGCAATATCAGACATGGTGGCAGGTTACGCTCAGCGGTGTTAAGATAAAAGCAGGTTACGAGGACTCCCGATTCTGGGAGTCAATGGATCTATCTACATTCTTCATAAATCATATGGTGCGAAAAAAATGAAAAAAGGTGGAATTAAATCGTGATTGATGAATCAGTTGAAGGAATGTTGTCAGAGCATGAGGCGCGAGTGCTGGGCTGCCTGATGGAGAAGCAGATGACCACACCGGATTATTATCCCCTTACGCTCAATGCTTTAACTGCGGCGTGCAACCAGAAGAGCAGCCGTGTGCCGGTGATGAGTCTGAGCAGTGGTGAAGTGGGTGGCGTGGTCAATGGCTTGCGGGGCCGTGGGCTGGTGACTGCGCGTATGGATGGCCGGGCGGACCGCTTTGAACACCATCTGTCACGCAAATTAAAGCTTTCCTCCAAAGAGCGGGCTGTGATCTGCGTACTGATGCTGCGCGGTGCGCTCACCCTCAATGAAATTCGCATCAATACAGGCCGTATGGTCACATTTGAGGATACCGAAGAGCTGCAAGTATTGCTGGAACAGCTTATAGGACGCGATGAACCCTTGCTGGTTCAAATTCCGCGCACCGTCGGACAAAGGGAAGATCGTTATGCGCATTTGTTGTGCGGCGAGCCGGAGATTGAAGTCGCTGCGAAGGGGATGGCTGGCTCGCCGGGCGGCAGCAAGATGGAGTCTGATCGCATGCTCCTGTTGGAAAAAGAGGTGGCTGACTTGAAGAAGGAAGTTCAGCGCCTGTGGGAACTCACGGGATTAGCGAAAGACTGACTGATTATGAAATAAGTGTGCTGTCCATTTTTAAGCCATTGGATCATCGAGACTTGCCTTCGTTTGCAAATATGTTCGGCTGGCAGCGAACAGGTTGAATGCTAGCAATAAAAATGAAACAGCGAACAGGATGCCGGCTGCATACGCAAACCATTCCGGCCATATGATCGCAGCTACAAGCGACACCAGCGCCGATAAATGGAAAAGCATCTGGCGGCGCTTGCGATGGTCTGGAATGATTTCCTTCACCGTTGGAAGACCGGTCTGGCCTATGTGCCGGCTTTGCAAATGAAACCAGACTAGAAAGGGCACGACCTTATAGAGCATGCCATTGATCACCGACACGGCGAATCCGGCAATATATGTGGCTCCAAGCAATAAATCATAGTGCGGCCAGGCGGCCAGTGCCGGCAGAAATTGACCGCTGATCCAGAGAAAAACGCTGGCGAGAAGGCTAAGCATGCCAATGCGCCAGAAACCCATGGTAACGTCGGAGCGGCGTCTGCGCCTGTGACTTTGCAGATAAAGCGTTGTAGCGGCGAAGCAAATGAGGGCTGCGGCCATGCACAGGCCGAGCAGCGTGAGCAGCCAGCCGGGCATGGCCAGCAAATAGACACCCGTCCATAATACCAAAACAGCAATCATCAATTTACTCAGCCAACGCTGCATCCAGGCGGGATAGAGCGGCGTCAGTTGAAACATCGGGACAACTTCATAGGCGACGCTGATCACCAGTAGCCCTACCCAGCCGATCAAAGCCCAAGCCAGATGCACGTCCGTCCATAAATGAACCACAGGTGTTTGAAATTGCCAGATATGTTCCGCACCGATTCTCAGCCCGAAAGCAAGCGTCACCGTCAGGGAAACAATAGCCATGCGCATGCCGGTCACGGTTGGGCTGCACACCCGCGAACGCACCAGACTTAATGTAATGATAGCTATAAAAAATATCAGCCCCATGGCCAGCATGAACAGGGCAAGCCACAGGAGGCCGGTGTGATCAAGCCAGAGACCACCAGCCAGAGCCACAACACCCAGACACAAAAGTGAGTGCACCACAAAGCTGACAAGGCGGGGACGCCATATCGGAGAGCCGGCGACCACTGGCATCATTTGTAGCATGGCCCCTATCATAGCCATCGTGATGAAACCCAAGGTCATAAGATGGGTCAGCGCCAGGGTTACGGGGGCCCAGCGCCTGAGCAGGGCATCGGGACCGGCAGCAATCAGAATGACGGCTGCCATGAATCCGAAGAGTGGTAAGCTGAGAAAGAAACGGAGTGGTACGAAGATCGGTGGCGCCTGTTCCAGCGCCGGACCGGAAGCGTGTTTCATTCGTGGCAATGCAGGCTATTTTCCTCATCACTTTGCATTACATCCTGCACAAGGCCACGCGCCGTTTTGTCATGACTATGCCAGATGAACAATTCGAAAAGGCTGCGCTGTCCAGGGCGAATAGCGTGGGAAAACCCTTCCAGCTTCAGAATGTCGTAAAGCGGAAATGGTTCGCGGTGTATCCATATGCGCAAATAGCAGCCCTGCGTGAGAGTATCAATGGCTGATAGAATGCGCTCCATTGGTTCCGGAGGCTCAAGTAGATTAACATCAAGGAACTGCTCCGGCTTCATGGAAAATCAGCTCTCCCCGCCCCGGGTGATGAATTGCGCCATCACTTCACTTTGCTCTCCGGCAAGCATCTGATCGGCCATGGGATAGAGGATGCTTTCCTCCTTGAGATTGTGCTGTTGCATCAGCATCAGCAAGGCATCTGACAATCCCAGACAGTGCTCAGCCTGTTGCTGTGCAATATCTTCCCTGATTTCTCCGAACAGACGGCGCATGTCTTCATGTTCCTTGAGCATAACCTGAACAGGGCCCATGCCTGTTCCCATCTTCTGTTCCAGTGCGGGAAAAAGCACTTCCTCTTCCTTGCCCAGATGGCGTTCCATGCTGGCCACAAAGTCTGAAAAGAGGCTGCCCGCTTCATCCCAGTGGTGCTTCTCCACCGCTTCCTCGGTCGCTGCAATCAGGTTGTCACAACTGCGGTGATCGCGAGTAAGTACGGTGCTGATGTTTTCCATGCCAAGCTCCGATCCGAGATAAATTATAAGGTTTTTGTGCCCGCTCACAGGTTCGATGATAACGTTTTCGCAAAGCCATCATTACGTGCGTATGTTCCAACCGGTATACCCACTGTTGCATTGATGTATATCAAGGGCAGGCGTCAATGAAGCAGACCAGGATGCTGAAACAGGCTGGAGAAGAATCATGGCCCTGCTTGCCAGTGAGAAACGCATAAGGCACCACAAGCACTGATCCATGGAGCCGTCCGGGCTTATTTCTTCCCGCTCCTCCCCACCGAACGTTCGGCTGACTGTGCCCGCCGCCATGCGTCAATAGCAGCATGATCGCCGGAAAGCAGTACTTCGGGCACCCGCTTGCCCTCAAACACTTCCGGACGTGTGTAATGCGGCCAGTCGAGGATTCCTTTCTCACTGAAAGAATCCAGTACCGCTGATTCGGGGCTTCCGAGCACACCCGGCAGCAACCGGACTACAGCGTCGAGTACACACATCGCCGCCGGTTCACCGCCGGAAAGTACATAATCGCCCAACGAGATTTGCTCATCTACATAGTCGCAGATACGCTCATCAAATCCCTCGTAGCGGCCACAGAGCAGAGTCAGATGCCCCTTGTCCACATACTCCAGCGCCCTGTCCTGAGTAAAACGCGTTCCGGACGGAGTCAACATCACGACATACGTATCAGGATGGCGTCGACGCGCCTCGCGGATGGCCGCAACCACCGGTTCCGGCTTCATCACCATGCCGGGACCACCGCCATAGGAAGAATCATCCACCTTGTGATGCTTATCAAGCGCGAAATCACGAATCTGGATACAGTCAACCGAAACTATGCCGCCATCAATGGCCCGCTTCGGGATTGAGCAGGACAAAGGTGATGTAAAAAACTCGGGAAAGAGGGTCAGAATCTGGGCGTAAAACATGCATCCATCCCCTCGGGTAAATCAACGGTGATGCGACGCACCGTCAAGTCCACATCCAGCACCACATCTTTGATAAAAGGCAACATCCATTCACCCTGCTGTTTGGCATCCTCAGGCGTGCGTACGGTTAGAATATCCTGGGCGCCGTATTCCTCGAGGGCGACCACCTTTCCCAGTTCACGGCTGCTGGCTATTTCAATCACGGCGCAACCGATCAAGTCCTGCCACAGGTATTCATCCTCTTCCACCGCCACTTCATCGGCAGGTACCCATATATGCATCTGCTCCAGTAAGGCCGCCTGATCGCAATCGGTCACCCCCTCCAGTTCGGCCAGAATACGTTTGCCATGCTCCCAGCAACGTCTAACTTTATATGGCTTGGTGGATTCTGAATTTGCCCCCAGCCACCAAAAAGAATACCCGGCAATGCCGATGGCAGGCCGGGTATATGAATAAATGGTCAGCGCGCCCTTCAGACCATGCGGTCCACGAATCGCGCCGACTTCAAACAGACGATCAGGCGTCAGCCTTTTCCTCGTCTTTTTTAGCAGGAGATTTCTTGGCAGGCTTCCCTTCTTCATCACCATCCGCAGCCTTCTCATCACCCTTGACTGGCTTGGCCTCAGCGGCTTCGGCAACCTCTTCTACGGCTGGCTCCTTAGCAGAGACAGATCCCTCTGCAACAGGGGTTTCCTCCGGCGCTTCTGCAACAACGGATTCCTCAACAGGAGCCTCTTCCGCCGGTTCTTCAGCTACAGCTTCCACCTCAGCAGCCTTGGCAGCCTCTTCTTCAGCCTTCTTGGCTTCCTTTTCGGCCTTGGCGGCGGCATCAGCTTCCACCTTGGCTTTAGCCTCTACAGCAGTCTTCTTCTCGGCCTCTTTCTGTTCCGCCTTAGTCTTGGCCTTTTCGGCCAACTCAGGATTTTCCACGAGCTTGATCAGACTGGCGACGCGGGGAGAAACCTGCGCGCCCTCATCGGTCCATGCTTTCACACGTTCCAGATTCAACTCGATCACGTCGGGTTCCTTGCATGGATCGTAGTAACCGATTTTTTCGATAAACGCACCATCACGGCGGTTACGTTTGTCCATCACCACCACGGAGTAAAATGGACGTTTCTTGCGTCCACCACGCTGCAAGCGAATCACTGTTGCCATAAAATCAATACCTCCGGAAAATAAGGCGGCGGACTATAGTCGGGCAGAGAGTGTGGAGCAAGACGAAGTTTGCTGCCACCTACATTTTCGGCATGCCGGGTGGCATGCCCCCGCCCATACCGCCAAGACGGCTAGCCATCTGCGCCATCATGCGCTTGCCTTTGTTGCCTTTCATCTTCTTCATCATTTTCTGCATCTGCGTAAATTGCTTGAGCATCTGATTCAGTTCCTGAATACTGGTGCCTGAACCGGCGGCAATGCGCTTCTTGCGGCTTCCATTAATTACCTTTGGATACTTTCGCTCCTTTTGCGTCATCGAATAAACCATGGCCTGCATCCGTTTGACCGGCTTATCATCCATCTTCGCCAATGCTTCCTGCGACAGTTTCACGCCCGGCAGCATCTTCAGCATACCGGACATACCACCCATATTCTGCATCTGTCCGAGTTGATCGGCAAAATCCATCAGGTCAAACGCGCCCTTTTTAACCTTTTTCGCCAGCTTCTCGGCCTGTTCCTGATCGACATGGGCCTGAACCTTTTCCACCAGCCCCACCACATCGCCCTGACCGAGAATGCGCCCGGCAAAACGCTGCGGATCAAAGAGTTCGAATGCATCAATCTTTTCACCCGTACCGATATAACGCACCGGGACACCGGTGACATGTGCTACGGAGAGGGCCGCGCCACCACGCACATCGGCGTCTGTTTTGGTGAGGATGCAGCCGGACAGCCCGACCGAACCATGAAATTGTTCGGCAATGGTTAACGCCGTCTGACCGGTCATCGAATCGAGCACCAGGAACCGCTCGCTAGCGTTCACCGTAGCCACCACCTCGCGGATTTCCGCCATCAGGGCATCGTCCACGACCTGTCGGCCTGCCGTATCCAGAATCAGCACATGATGACCACCGGTTTTAGCCATATTCAGCGCGGACTTCGCCATAATTACCGGCGTGGTTCCCTCACCTTCGAGATAGGGAACATTGACCTGTCCGGCCAGCACCTGCAACTGCTCACGCGCAGCCGGACGCGTTGCATCAACACTGGTCAACGCCACTTTGCGGCCCTGCCCCGCGAGCAACCGCGCCAACTTGCCTGCCGTGGTTGTTTTACCTGCGCCCTGCAAGCCGCACAGCAGGATAACCGATGGAATGTTCGATATATCCAGATCACGGCGTTGCCCACCCAGCACATCTGCCAGTACGTCATGCAGGATTTTGATAATCACCTGACCCGGATTCAGGCTCCTGGACACCTCTGCACCAAGCGCGCGCTCCCGCGCTTCACTCATCAGATGGCGCGCCACCGGTAGCGCCACATCGGCCTCCAGCAGTGCCAGCCGCATTTCACGCAATGTTGCATCCAGATCGGCCTCGGAAACACGTGCAGCACCCCGGAGGCGGCCTGCAATGCCGCCCAGCTTCTCGCTTAAACGGTCAAACACAGATATGTCCCCCGATTTCGATGGTCATTATTTCTCAATCGAAAGTAATTCTACATCAAAAATCAACGTGGAATTTGGCCCGATTTTATTGCCTGGTGCATTGGCACCATATGCCAACTCGGGGGGCAGGAAAAACCTGTATTTACTGCCCACCGGCATCAACTGCAAACCTTCGGTCCAGCCTTTGATGACCCGATTCAATGGAAAAGTAACAGGTTCCCCACGTTTGTAGGAAGAATCAAACACTGTGCCATCAATCAACTGCCCTTCGTAATTCACCTTGACCTTATCCGTTGCCTTGGGCTTTGCGCCATCACCGGATTTAATAACCTGATATTGCAAACCGCTTGCCGTCGTTTTCACACCCTCTTTTTTGGCATTTTCCGCCAGAAACTTTTCACCTTCCGCTTTATTCTTCGAACCCGCTTTCTTTTGTTTGGCCAGTAACTCTTTTTCTTTAGCCAACCTTTTCTCCTGCTGCATCTTGAGTACAGCTTGTTTGGCTGCTGCAAGTTCTTCGGATGACAACATGGGTTTCTCACCCCTGATGACCGATGTAACCGCCGCATCAAAAGCAGCCAAATCAAGTTCGCTTCCGATAGTTTTGAGGTATTTCCCGACATCCAGTCCAATAACATAGCTGAGCTTTGCACTTTCACTGTCCAGCGACAGTTCTGCTTTTTTATCTTTCGCCTGCTGTGTTCCAGCGGAACATCCCGCCATGACCACCATTGCGGCAGCGATTACAATATATTTCTTCATTTCATCTCCTTTGATTTAAAATTTCGCTTGTTATTCCCACTCGATCGTCGCCGGTGGCTTGCCGGAGACATCATAAACAACACGGTTGATGCCTTGCACCTCATTGATAATACGGTTGGACACTTTGGCCAGCAACGCATGCGGCAATTCCGCCCAGTGCGCAGTCATGAAGTCCTGAGTCTGCACCGCCCGCAGCGCAATCACCCATTCATAGGTACGGCCATCGCCCATCACACCGACCGATTTCACCGGCAAAAACACGGCAAATGCCTGACTGGTTTTGTCGTACCAGCCGGAGGCATGCAGTTCCTCAATAAAAACCGCATCGGCCTGGCGCAATAAATCCGCATATTCCTTTTTGACTTCGCCGAGGATGCGTACGCCCAGTCCCGGACCCGGGAAGGGGTGCCGGTAGACCATTTCTTGCGGCAAGCCGAGCGCCACGCCCAGTTCACGAACCTCATCCTTAAACAAATCTCGCAGCGGCTCAAGCAACTTCAGATGCAGGGTTTCCGGCAGGCCGCCAACATTATGATGGCTCTTGATCGTATGTGCCTTTTTCGTCTTCGCACCGGCTGATTCGATAACATCAGGATAAATCGTCCCCTGTGCCAACCATTTGGCTTTCGGCATCTTTTCCGCTTCACGCTGAAAGACCTCGACGAATTCACGACCGATAATTTTACGCTTCGCCTCCGGATCGGCAACGCCGGTCAGATGTTCCAGGAAGATTTCGCTGGCATCGACATGATCCACCTTTACGCCCAGATGCTCGGCAAAGACCGCCATCACCTGATCGGCCTCATTCAGGCGCAGCAGGCCATTGTCGACAAAGACGCAGGTAAGCTGATCACCAATCGCGCGATGCAACAATGCCGCTGCAACCGAGGAATCGACTCCACCGGACAACCCCAGAATTACTTCTTCATCACCGACCTGATCATGGATATGTCTGACGGCCTCCTCAATATAATTCGGCATCGTCCAG
The DNA here is from genome assembly GCA_036985955.1 of Zetaproteobacteria bacterium. Lineage (GTDB taxonomy): Bacteria > Pseudomonadota > Zetaproteobacteria > Mariprofundales > Mariprofundaceae > JAUZQZ01. The sequence continues at coordinate 18,960 of BTQQ01000012.1, forward strand.
CTACGGGAGCAGCCGCAAATATCATGCACGAAACGGCTCAAGATCTCCTTGCCCTGACGAGTATGGGTCACTTCGGGGTGAAACTGTAAACCGTAGAAACGGCGTGATTCGTCCGCCATGCCGGCAATTGGGGCCGCATCGTTACCGCAGATCACTCGAAAACCCTGCGGCAAACTGCCCACTTTATCGCCATGGCTCATCCAGACATCAAGTGCTCCGCTTTTTTCATCCTCGATACCGCGCAACAGTGGCGAAGCGCCACTGGTCAGCACATGAGCGTGGCCAAACTCGCGCACGGCCCCGGTCTCGACGGAACCTCCCAGTTGCACGGCCATTGTTTGCATGCCATAACAAATGCCCAGCACCGGCACACCCAGAGAGAACACGATCTCGGGAACTTTCGGCGTTTCGTCTTCATAAACCGAATTTGGCCCGCCGGACAGGATGATGCCGGCCGGAGCGAAAGCACGGATCTGCTCTTCAGACATATCGAAGGGATGCAACTCACTGTACACTTCGGCTTCGCGCACGCGGCGGGCGATCAGCTGCGTGTATTGCGAACCGAAATCCAGAATCAGGATTTTTTCCATGTTAAAACATTTCAGACGCAGATGAACACAGATCAACACAGATGAGTGGCGAACCAGCACCGAACATAATCAGATATATTTGCACGATTCCAATACCCACGAATACCTTATTAAAGTTTTATTGATACAAATCAGCGTCTAAAATCAAATTCAGGAATCAAGGCGATAATTCGGGGCTTCCTCGGTAATGGTCACGTCGTGCACATGGCTTTCACGCAACCCTGCGCCGGTAATGCGTACAAATTTAGCGCGTTTGTGCATATCATCAATCGTTGCTGCCCCGGTATAACCCATCGCCGCACGCAACCCACCGACCAGTTGATGCAGAATATCGCCGACCGGCCCTTTGTATGCCACACGCCCTTCGATCCCTTCGGGAACCAGCTTCATCGTGTCCACATCATGCTGAAAATAACGATCCTTGCTGCCTTGTTGCATGGCGCCAATCGAACCCATGCCACGATAAGCCTTGTAGGTGCGCCCCTGATAGAGGATTTTATCTCCCGGCGCCTCATCCGTACCGGCAAACATGGAGCCAAACATACAGGTTGAAGCGCCTGCCGCCATCGCCTTGGCAAAATCCCCGGAGAACTTGATGCCACCGTCGGCAATCACCGGAACACCGGCATCCTTGCCTGCCACCGCACATTGCATGATGGCAGTTAATTGCGGTACGCCCACACCCGCCACCATGCGGGTGGTGCAAATCGATCCGGGGCCGATCCCCACCTTCACAGCATCCGCACCCGCATCGGCCAGATCACGCACCGCTTCCGGTGTGGCAATATTGCCGCCAATGACCTGAATATCATCACCATGCTGCTGCTTGATCTCGCGTACCTGCCCGATTACGCCTTTCGAATGACCATGCGCCGTGTCCACCACGACAGCATCCACGCCAACCGCGAACAGTGCCTCAAAACGCGCCAGTTCCTTATCCCCGACCCCAATCGCAGCAGCAGCCAGAAGACGCCCCAGATCATCACGCACGGCTTGGGGAAATGCCTTCGATTTCTCAATATCGCGTACGGTGATCATACCGTGCAGACGCCCCTTATCGTCCACAACCGGCAGTTTTTCAATACGATGCTCGCGAAATAACTGCTTGCAGTGTTCCAGATCGGCACCGGGTTTGACGGTGACCAACCGGTCACGCGGTGTCATCACTTCATCTACCCGTTTGTTTAAATCATTTTCGAAGCGCGTATCGCGGTTGGTAATAATACCACATAAACCGCCATCGCCATTAAGCACCGGAAAGCCGGAAAATCCGTGAATCCCGCAAAGCTCACGTACGTCAGACAAGCTCATGTCCAGAGTTACCGTCAGCGGCTCCTGCACCACGCCCGCCTCAAATCGTTTAACCCTGCGGACTTCAGCTGCCTGAGTTTCCGGAGACATGTTTTTGTGGATGACGCCAATGCCGCCTTCCTGCGCCAGAGCAATGGCCGTTCCCGCTTCTGTGACGGTGTCCATAGCTGCCGATAAAACCGGAATATTGAGACGAATTTTTTGGGTGAATTGCGAGGCTGTATCCACTCTACGGGGAACCACATGGCTTTCCTGCGGCACCAGCAACACATCGTCAAAGGTTAGCCCTTCACCCAATACCCGCTTGTCCATGCAGCCATAACCTCCTTCAAGGAAGCGCCGCAT
>BTQQ01000013.1:0-20628 GCA_036985955.1 Zetaproteobacteria bacterium
GATCAGGCTGCTGAAATGGCTGCGGCAGCACTACAATGAGCGTGCTGCTGGATAAGGACACCCGAGTCATCTGTCAGGGCTTTACCGGCAGGCAGGGGACATTTCATTCCGAACAGATGATTGCCTATGGTACGAACTTTGTCGGTGGCGTGACACCGGGCAAAGGGGGACAAACCCACATGGAGCGGCCGGTATTTAATTCGGTTGCCGATGCGGTGAGGGAAGAGGGGGCGGAGGCGAGCGTCATCTTTGTGCCGCCGCGTTTTGCCGCCGATGCCATCGTCGAAGCCGCCGATGCCGGTATCGGGTTGATCGCCTGCATCACCGAAGGAATTCCGGTGCAGGATATGCTGAAGGTTAAGGCTCGCTTGAAAGGCATGCGGAACCAGTCCGTACTCATCGGGCCCAATTGTCCGGGCATTATCACGCCCGGCCAGGCAAAGATTGGCATCATGCCGGGGCATATTCACCAGCCGGGCCGGGTGGGTGTGATCTCGCGTTCCGGCACTTTAACCTATGAGGCGGTGGCGCAGTTGACGGAAACGGGTCTAGGACAGTCTACCTGTGTTGGCATGGGTGGCGACCCGATTCATGGTATGGATTTCATTGATGCACTGAAGCTGTTCGAGGCGGATGATCAAACCGAAGGCGTGGTGATGATTGGTGAGATTGGCGGCTCGGATGAGGAACATGCCGCCGAATATATTCGGGAACATGTAAGCAAACCGGTGGTTGCCTTCATTGCCGGGGCGACTGCGCCCAAAGGCAAACGCATGGGGCATGCCGGTGCAATTATTTCCGGTGGCAAGGGTACTGCGGAGGCGAAGTTTGCGGCACTTGAGGCTGCGGGCGTGACCGTTGAACACAATCCTACATTGCTGGGGCAACGGATGCTGGCATTGTTGGGCTGACAGGTTGCAGATATTGAATACAAATTTGAAAATGATGGGGAAGATGATGAAGAAAAATATGGGTTTGTTCCGAAGTGTTGTGTTTCTTGGATTGATTCTGGCATCCGGCATGGCAATTCCATTGCAGCCACTGGCCGCAGGGCAGAGTGATGTGGTTCATGTTCGTATGACTACATCCATGGGCGTGATTAACCTGGATCTGGATCGTGCGCATGCGCCAAAAACAGTGGCAAATTTCCTGCGTTATACGAATGAGGGGCTCTACAATGGCACGATTTTTCACCGCGTCATTCCGGGTTTTATGATTCAGGGCGGTGGTTTTACTCCTGCCATGAGCCAGAAACCGACGCATGCACCGATTCAGAATGAAGCGGATAATGGTTTGAAGAATATCATCGGCACGATTGCCATGGCGCGCACAGGTGATCCTCACTCGGCTACGGCCCAGTTCTTTATCAATACGAAAAACAATTATTTTCTGGATCACAAAAGCAAAACGCCACGCGGATGGGGGTATACGGTATTTGGCGAAGTGACCACGGGAATGCGCGTGGTCAGAAAAATCGAAGCTGTGCGGACAACAACAAAAGGGGGATTGCAGAACGTGCCTGTGGAAGATGTGGTAATTCAGAAAATTGAGGTTATCAAACCTGCTAAATAGTGTTACGAAGAGGGGAAACTGGCGGGAGCTCAGCGCTCCAGTGCTTTTTTCCGATCCTCACGGATATTATGGAAAATCCAGCCGTCGAGTCCGACTCCAGCCAATATCCATACCCAGATCAGCCATTCATACAGTCCGGTGAATTCGGTGACTTTCTTCATGCCTTCCCCGTCCTGGAAAGAAGCCAGAATCAAATAGCCTGCAATGATATGGCCGCCAAGGAGAATCAGAAGCATGGCGCCGGCCCAGAATGCAGTGATGAGCAACTGGACATTTGAGCGCGAACCGGGTCGTTTCAGTGCCATGCCTTATTGCCCTTCAAAGCCAAAACGCTTGATGCTGTCCACATGGTTCCCCTTGCCATACATAATTTCCACACGGCGTTGAAATGATTCACCGGTGTCGGGGTTTTTGTATGATTCAACGTAAATGGACCGATTGGGATGCAGGTCATCCCTGAGCACGGGTGTTCCAAGTATTGATTCTACATGGAAACGGCTGTCACCCTCTTGAATGCCAGCCACCAGCCCCGGCTTAAGGACATTTCCCTGATGTATGACATGCTGCAGGCAGCCGGAAAGGATAAGAAGGGTTGCCACAACCATGATTCTCATACAGCGGCCTCCACCGGCTCGTGATATCCCGCTTCCAATAGTTTGATATATTCAGCCATACCCTTTTCCAGTGTCCATGCCGGTTTCCAACCCAGTAACTCAGTCGCGCCCGAGATGTCCGCCTCCGTATGGTTCTGATAGAAATCGTACGGGTTATCAAAATAATCCACATCCAGTTTCCGGTTCAACAGGGTTTCCAGATTCAGGATAATATCATTAAAGCATCGGGCCGTGCCTGATCCGACGTTGCATACGCCGGAACGTGGCGCCTCCAGCGCCGCCAGATTGGCTGAGATGACATCGCGGATGTAAACGAAGTCACGCTGTTGCTCGCCGTGTTTGAACAGGCGCGGGCTTTTCCCCGCCTTGATCTGATTGTAGAGTTGCAAAATCATGGATGCCGTCGTGCCCTTATGCGATTCTCCGGGGCCGTAGACATTAAAATAACGCAGGCCTATGACCGTGGAGGGATGCCGGTCGTGCCAGCGGCGGGCGATACGGTCCATGGAAAGCTTGGAGAAACCGTAAATATTGGCCGGTTCCTCAATGCCGCCAACCCGGTTGGGTGCGGGTGCATTACCATAGGTGGCGGCTGAAGATGCGTAAATCATACGTGTACCGGACTTACAACTGGCTTCGAGCATGGCCGCGAAAGCATTGGTGTTGATTTCCAGCATGCGGCGCTGGTCCAGCACGGTGGTGTCCGAAATGGCACCCTGATGCAGAATGGTGGAATATGCGCCGCTGGCAATTTCCTGATGCAGCGTCGGATCAGCAATCGAGCCGGCACGCACCTCGCAGTCTACATGGACAAGGTTTTTCCAGTCCCCGAAACTGAAATCGTCCACGATGACAACACCCACACCCGGCTTTTTTACCAGAGCCGCAGCAAGATTGGCACCGATAAAACCGGCGCCTCCGGTGATAAGAATTCGTTCCGTCATCGTAACGATTCACCTGTCCCGTTTGGCCACGATGCCTGGAGGCCGGCAATGGCATGCGTTGTCGCCGGATTGCAGATGGGATAACCGACATGTGCGTTAACGCGGTGTACAATATCTTCCGCGGGCAGAGCAAGCACGGCTTCCACATCCAGTCCTGCCTCGCTGATTAATCGGGCAATCCATGTGCCCAGTCCCGGTAAATTTGAAATGCAGACCATGTTGATGAGTTGTCGGCAGCGTTCCGGTGAAAGCTGTCCGCCGCTGGCGTTGGATAATTCATCCGCATCGGCTGTGGCAAGACTGTCAACCGGTCGGCACAGAAGTTTGAGGATGACCCATTCGCTTTCACGCAGAAAATCCCTGTCTTCGTGCAAGGGGAATGTACCGGGCATGGCCTGAATCCGGGCGCTCATTTATTCTTCAGTGTAGGCGGTGGGACCGGCAATATACGTTCCCTTTAATGCCCACTTGCGAATCTTCGCCAGCATACGGTTGGCGCGCGTCAAATTGGCGCGCCGGAGTCTTGCACCGCGCAGGTCGGCCTTGAATAGATTGGCATCGCTTAAATCCGCACCACGCAAATCCGCACCCTGCAAATTACATTCGGAAAGATTGGCACCGGCCAGCTTTGCGTTTCTTAAATCCATTTTGGATAAATTCAGACCGGACAGGTCTTGTCCCGCAAGACTGTGGCCTTCCCGAACAGCCTGGGCAACTTCATCGGCGGTCATGCTTTCCTCCCTGTTTTATACGAATTTTAGCCCACTTTGTTCACAAATGTGCATGCACCCTAGCTTGTTTTTGAATTCGCCAAGGTATTTATTCTCGGTTGGCCGTACCCATTGGTACGGCTCGCCCTCCAAAAATATCTTGGCAAATCCAATCTCTGCGCGATCATTGCGGCAATTCATGAATAAAGCGGGCTGGATAGTACGATGCTGCACATTCGGTGCAAGTGGATTGTCGTTCATGGCGAAATGATAGCACGATGCGTAAGTACTTGCCGTCATTTGCGACTACAGCAAAATATGCTTGACTGGGTTATGGTCAAGAATGGAGTGGATACAGCGTGCATGCGACTTTACCATTATTGAAACAGACTGATTTTCCTGCTATTCAGCGTAAGGAATTGGAAACGCTGCAAGTAAATCTGGGCTATCTGTGCAATCAAACCTGTTTGCACTGTCATGTTAATGCCGGTCCAAGACGTAAGGAAATCATGGATAAAAATACGGTTCGAACTGTGCTCGATTTTCTGGCCGCATCGAATGTGAAAACGCTTGATTTAACCGGTGGTGCGCCAGAAATGAATCCATATTTCCGGGAGATAGTCACTGGAGCAAGAACGCTTGGCACTACGGTGATGGATCGTTGCAATCTGACCATTCTGGAAGAGCCGGGTTATGAGGACATGGCGGCATTCCTGGCTGACAATCAGGTGGAAGTCGTAGCTTCTTTGCCCTGCTATCTGGAAGATAACGTCAATGCGCAACGCGGGAAAGGTGTGTTCGGGATGAGCATGGATGCCTTGAAACGTTTGAATGCATTGGGTTATGGCGAGGAAGGATCGGAGTTGTCTCTGAACCTCGTTTACAATCCCCTCGGGCCGACCCTGCCACCTGCTCAGGAGGCTCTGGAGGCGACTTACAAGGCGGAGCTGAAACATCGCTACGGCATTGTGTTCAACCACCTGTTCACCATCACTAATATGCCCATCCAGCGTTTTGGCAGCACACTCATCTCCAGGGGGAAATTCGCCAGCTACATGCAATTGCTCAAGGATGCCTACCGGGATGAGAATCTGGATGGCGTGATGTGCCGCAGTCTAATCAGCGTGGATTGGCAGGGGTTCGTTTATGACTGCGATTTCAATCAGATGCTGGGATTACCCATGCATGGAGAGGGAAAATTCCGCCCGCATCTTTCCGAGTTGATTGGTAAAGATATGGAAGGCCATCCGATTGTTGTGATGGATCATTGTTATGGCTGCACTGCCGGGCAGGGATCCAGTTGTGGCGGGGCGCTGGAATAGGAGGCCGACATGTCATTGCGGGATCAAATCGAGAAGCTGAAGCAGGACATGTCCGGGCAAACGCCCCCGGATGTGCAACAGGCCATGCAGCAGGCTGCCGAAGTGCTGAAACAATCCGGTATTTCGGACCACAGCTTGAAAGCCGGGGATGCCGTGCCGGATTTCACGTTACCCGATGCAAAAGGCGGCAATGTGCACCTTGCCGGGGCACTGACACAGGGACCGGTGGTGCTAAGTTTTTACCGTGGCGGCTGGTGTCCCTATTGTAATCTTGAATTGCAGGCATTGCAGCAGGCGCTGCCGGAAATTCAGGAACTGGGCGCGCAACTGGTTGCTGTTTCGCCGGAATTACCGGACCAGACCCTGTCCACGACTGAGAAACATGCACTGGCGTTTGCGGTTTGCAGTGACACGGGTAATCGGGTGGCGAGGGATTTTGGTATTGTGTTTACATTGCCGGAGATACTGCGCCCCATTTATGCGAAGTTCGGGATTGATCTTCCGGCCTGGAACGGCGATGGCAGCTTTGAATTACCCGTGCCGGCCACCTATGTGCTTGACCGGAACGGCATCATCTTGGATGGGTTTGTGAATACGGATTATATGCAGCGTATGGAACCGGAGCGGATTATTGATATACTGCGAAACAATTAGTCCGCAGTATTTATGAATAATGCGGGTTAGAGATAAGGAGTTGTTTACCCTATGAGCATGCAGGCAAGCGTACTGGATCGTTATACCGAGGGCGCGGAGTCGCGTCAGGAAGACTTGTGCTGTCCGGTGAATTACAACCCGGAGCTATTAAAGCTGTTGCCCGAAGAAATCATCGAGAAGGACTACGGTTGCGGTGATCCGTCCGCCTATGTGCGCCAAGGCGATACGGTGCTCGATCTCGGTAGTGGTGGCGGCAAAATTTGCTACATGGCAGCGCAACTGGTGGGCGATGAGGGGCATGTGATTGGCGTCGATATGAACGACGATATGCTGGCCTTGGCGCGTAAGCATCAATCAGACATGGCTGAAAAGATAGGTGGCAATCGCGTATCTTTTCATAAAGGATATATTCAGGATCTGGCGCTGGATTTGGATGCAACAGAGAAGTGGCTGGCAGGGCATACGGTCAAAAATAGTAACGATTTGACAGCATTGAAGCAGTTTCAGCATGAACAGCGGCGTAAGTATCCGCTGATTGCCGATAACAGCGTTGATCTGGTGGTGTCCAATTGCGTTTTAAATCTTGTGGATGCAGCCGAAAAAGACCAGTTAATTCATGAAATCTTCCGGGTACTCAAACCCGGTGGGCGTGTGGCAATTTCTGATATCGTATCCGATGAAGAGGTGCCCGAACATTTGCAACGTGATCCTGAATTGTGGAGCGGCTGCATTTCCGGTGCATTTCAGGAGCATGCGTTCATCAAGGTGTTTCTGGATGCCGGATTCATGGGTGCGGCCATTGATAAATGGGATGAGAAGCCATGGCAGGTGGTGAAAGGCATTGAATTCCGGTCGGTAACACTGACGGCCACCAAGCCGGAAGATACTGAATGCCTGGATTACGGTCATGCCGTGATATACAAAGGGCCGTTTTCCGAAGTGCATGATGATGACGGGCACGTCTATTATCGTGGTGAGCGCATGGCGGTGTGCCAACATACCTACCGTTTTCTCACGGAAGGACCGTTCAGCGAGTATTTTGTTGGCATTGAACCCGCTAATACGTCCAGGCCGAGTAAATTCTGCGCCCCTGCCGGAACGCGTCGGCCCGCCTCAATGACCAAGGGCGGTACGCATTTCGGTTCCAGTGGCGAGGCTTGCTGCTGTTAGGGTGATATTCGCGGGCTTTCCAGGCCCGTTTGCTGCTGTAAGAAAACCTTCCGTATAACGTCTACTGTCTGTTCCATTCATGATGAAGCAGGTACCCTGGCATATGTGAAAAGCATGCACAGGCATCATGGATTTCATATTATACCAAGGAGAGACGGGATGCATTACAGAATCAATGGCTGGCATCTTTCCATGCCATCTTTGTTTACAATAAGGATATCAAAGCGGGCAGCGTTAGGCGTTTTGGCCGTAATGTTATGGACCCTTCCGCTAAGTCAGGTACAGGCGGGGGAAGGAAATATTAGCGTGGATCTGACTTATGCCGCCGCCGGTTTGGGTTACCAGACAGGGACTGCAACCGTGACGCTGGGTAGCAAGACCGCCAACTACAATATCAAGGGATTCCAGTTTCTGGGCGCTGGCGTATCCAACTTTAAGGGAACGGGTACAGTGAGGGGCGCTCACTCACTGAATGATCTGAACGGAGATTTTACCGTCACACGCGGTTCGTTGTCCGCCATTGTTGGTGGTGTGACTATGAGCCTGCACAACCCAAGGGGCGTGGTCATAAATCTGTCCGGCACCTCAACGGGGGTTGGTGCCTCGGTGGGTCCGGGCAAGCTGACCTTTGCACGTACAGGCGCTATCAAGAGCGTGGGTGGTCATGCGCATCCAGATCATGCAATGGCATCCGCTCATGCGGCAGGGGGCCAATCTTCATTTATGCCGACGGGCATGGATAAATCTTTACCCCACATCGGTCTGTATGCCTACGCCAAGGGCCATGCCATGATTTCAAATCCGCCAGACCTGCTTGGCGGGGCGTTAAGGGTCAGTCTGGTGAAGAAGAACACCAGTACCCACTGGGTGCTTCCCGGCCCCCGTTTTCTGGATCCCGTCGTCTTCGGTAATTCAGCGCATCCTGTCGGTTTTGAGCAGGCGCCGTTTCCGTTGATCGGTATCCCGCCCGGTTTGCGTAAATCGGAAGGTGGGAAGTATACCTTCGTGGATCACGCCACACCCTTTAGCGACTGGATGGAAGTAGGTGTTGGGAGTGTCAGTATGAAGCTGGTGGATGCGACGGCGATTGATGGCGCCAGGACCAAGGATAAGGTTGATTTTGATGCGACTTTCAAGAGCCCGGATGGGAAATTCACCTACCGCGTAGTGAGCAAGAAGGCGCTTCCCCACGGCATGGGATATCCGTTCTTTGGTGGTGTAGTGACCAACCATCTGCTGCATGGAGCGACGAGCATTGGCACGCGCCTGATGCCGACAGAGTTTGTCTACGCCGGATTCTGGGGGGTTGGCAAGATTTACCGCAATGGTAAGCTGGTTAATGACGGACAAATTATTCATGTCATGGTGGGCGAGCTTGTCCGTGGCGATAATCATAATCTCCAGTTTGACGGTGGCGTGAATCCGCGCGGAATGACGATGCATCTGATGGTGCCGCCTTACCGTGTAAGCCCCAAGGGACCGGTGCTGGCGCCGGTTAAAACCGGCTATGCCCCGTTTCCGCTCATCAAGAAACACATGATGGCGAAGATGAAGATGCTGAAAGGGATGAAATCCCTGACTCCGGCACAGAAAAAAGCACAGATGAAGACCATGATGGAAGTCAAGGATCTTATGGCGCGTACCAAGGAGAACATGGTGCAGGCGATGATGCAGGGTGATAAATTTTTCGGGCAGCCATTCCTGCACGTCATGTTTGGCATGCAGGCTTCCGATATGCGTGTCAGGCATTGAATCGTCCATAAACAGCCTTCCATGAGAGAAGGCGGCAAACACAGGTGTTGAAAAGGTGGCTCTGGGATTTTCCAGAGCCTCTTTGGTTTTGAATTTATACTGTTGCATTGAAAGTGACAGATGCAGCTTTTTTTAACAGTACCAAAATTTTAAAACTGTCGCAGTGATTTATGAATAATGCAGGCGCATGCATAGACTCCTGATGGTGTAAGGTTTACTTCTCTTTTCCGACTGTACGATGTTGCCATGCACACCATGCTTTTGCAGGTGGCTGGTGGAGTTTCATAAAATACAGGAGGAATAGTATGAGAAAGAAATTATCAAAAATGACATGGGCTGTGCTGATGTTGTCCGTAGGCATGCTAATAAGCCTGCCTTCCGTTGCTCAAGCCGGATCAGCTCTGGCTGTACAGGTGAAGGCTGCGGGTTCGGTGCAGGATGTGATCGCCAAGCTTAAAAGCATGGTGCATAAGAATGGAATGATGGTGATGGGTGAACTTCATCAGGGAAAGGTGATGTCCATGGTGGGCCTGAGTATTGAATCTGAAAGCATTTTCGTGGGCAATGCCACGGTAGGCAAGAAGCTGTTTTCGGCCAATTCCGGTGCAGGCGTCGCAGTTCCCGTCCGTATCAATGTCTATAAGGATGTAAATGGTTCAACCATGGTGGCGTATGTGCCTCCATCCCGAGTGCTTGCCGCATATCACAATCCCATGATGGACAAGGTGGCGGGAATGCTGGATGGCAAGCTTGCCAAAATGACTGGCATGCTGGGTGGCATGTAATTTTGTTTAACCCCACAATTGAGGATATGCTTTTATGCAATTAAAAGCTCTGATGCAATCGCTAAATAAGGAAGAATTTCTCCTGAGCCTGGTTATCCTGGCTACGGCAGGCATTTCTCCTAATATTTTCGTGGCAGCGCAGGCGGGTATTGCCGACATGAAGGATTTAGCATTATGGCTGCTTATTCCCGCCATAATCATCCTGATTTTGGCCTTGTTGTTTGTATATTTGCGCGGCCATACGCGATTGGTCAACAGGGTGCTTGCAGGCGCTGCTGCGGGGGTTGTTGCCACTGTGGGACTGGAAGCTGTGCGGATGTACAGCTTCCACCACGGAGGTATGCCCGGAGATCTGCCGAGGCTGATGGGAGTACTGCTGACCGATCAGTTCATGGTGGGGCCATCTTCTTTTTCGGATTTTATGGGTTATGCCTATCATTACTGGAATGGTGCTTCATTTGGCATTGTGTTTGCCGTTTTTCTGGGTAGAAAAACAGTTTTATGGGGTGTCGCGTATGGGATTATCATTGGCACCATTTTCTTGATGAGCCCCCCCGTAGATGCGTTGGGCATTGGTTTTATGGGCAAGGATATGCCGACGATGCCGCTGACTGTTTACATTGCTCATCTTGCTTACGGTGGCATCCTTGGTTGGCTCTGCCATCGCTGGGTCAGGAACGAAGGCTGGTTGCTTACATCTTCGAATGGTTCATAGATACCATGATTTGGGCTTCTGATTCACAGGACTTTCTTCCAGTCAGTTTGCCGAATATTTGGTTCGTAAGTAAAACCTTTTTACATCGACAACAGCAATATCATGTATGTTTCTGCCCAATGCCTTGGCTTATGCTGTGAATGTGAGAGACGTCGAAAAACACTCCCTCACCTGATTAGTGAGCATACAGGCAATACGAAACTGGCCACCGGGGTTTCCTTTCTCCCCATCCCGCACCCGGTGGCCAGCCTTTTGATGTCATTTGTAAAAACAGTTCGTCATTCAAGGTATTGTAAGCATCGGATTTCCTTTCCGACCTTTAGAGCCGGAAGTGCTTGAACCCAGGAGGTGTGTACGTTGTTCCAGACGTTGGATGGACTGAAAGTTGGAGCACTTTCCGTGGACCAGATGCGCGAGGTGGACCGGATTGCCATGAACGAAACCGGCCCGTCCCTGCTACAGATGATGGAAAATGCAGGTTCCGTGCTGGCGGAATTTACATGTGAGCAATGGCCGCGTGGCGTACGCGTGGGACCGGTAGTGGTGCTGGCGGGCGTGGGCCATAACGGCGGTGGTGGTATCTGCACGGCCTACCACCTTCTATGCCAGGGCGCGAATGTACGCGTATGCCTGGCCGGTGACGAATCCCGGCTGAGGAAAGCGACCACAAAACAGCTGACGCGTTTTCGCAAAGCGGGGGGGCTGGTGATTGACACAGCAGAAGTGATGGATTCAAAGCCGTTTATTGTGATTGACGCCCTGATTGGCTATGGACTGCATGGCGCACCGTATGGATTGATTGCAGAGTTGATTCACTGGGCCAACGTTTGCGCCGCTCCCGTCCTGTCTCTGGATGTGCCTTCGGGCCTGAATGCGGATACGGGCGCGCTTTCCCATGATACGGCATCACATCCATGTATCCGGGCAACGAAAACATTGACACTGGCCCTGCCGAAACGGGGTCTGGTCGCCGCAAGCGTGGGAGAGTTGTGGCTGGCGGATATCGGTATTCCGGGAACCGTATTCCAAAAACTGGGAATTGATGTGCAGCCACCTTTTGTAGGTACTGCCAAAATCCGGCTTAATATTCGTGGAGATTCGCCTGTGTTTCCGGGATCGCCATTGGGTTGAATTGATATCAGGATAGTGAAGGTCGCTGTCGGGCCTGCCTACTCCTTGGCGACATCGCGCAGTGCATCGCGAATAAGTTCACGGTCTTTTTGTGGCAGGTCAACCTCAAACGTGCCGTTGCTCTTCCGAATGAGGGCCAGCACATCGTGGAGCAGGTGAATTTCCTCTTCACAGTTGCGACAGGACTGGCACATCATCAAATGCAGGCGCAGGCGAAACCATTCAGTGAAACTAAGCCTGCGTTCGAATGCATTCGAAGCCAGTTGGCTTGCCAGTCTACATGATTTGTTGTTGCTCATATCGCTTTGTTATCCCCGAACCACGTTTTTTCCAGACATTTTCGTAAAACCAGTCTTGCCCGGTGCATAATAACGTGCAAATTGGTCGGCGTAATATCGCATGCCTTACAAATTGTATCGGTATCCTCCCCGTTTAGTTCACGCAGAGTAAATACATGCCGGTGTTGTTCGGTAAGTTTGGCGATGCAGGCATTCAAGGCCCGAAGAAACTCCTGATTGCTGCTCAATCGCTCCGGATCGCCCGCCCAGCCATGGACAGGCTGCCGCCATTGGCCATGGGCATCAAAAAAGTCCGATGTCGGGTCCGTCTCAAGGCGGTTTGCCAGGTTCCGGTCACGAATCTGCTTGCGTATATAATCGGTAATTTTGTGTTTCAGGATACCTACCAGCCAGGTACGGATGGATGAATCACCACGGAAATTCTTTCTGGCTTTCCATGCGGCAATCAGTGTTTCCTGCACCATGTCACGAGCAATTTCTTCATTACTCAAGCGGAACAGTGCGTAGCGATACAGGTAGTCGCCATACAGCGTAAGCCATTCTTCAGCATTTCGGTTTCCGGTTTGTTCTCCGGCTTTCTCATGATTCTCTGGCTTCTTGCTGCTCATGCATCCATCCTGCCATGAGCGAGGACAGCATCAACAAGATTTCACGGGTGCTCGTGCGTTCTTGTTATTTATGCGTGTGATCTTCGACCAAACAGCAGACCTTGCGCTGCAAGCGAATGTAGGCTAGTTAAGAACAGAGAGGTGAAACGACAAAATATGCAACGCGAAATTGTGGTGGTATCCGGTTGGCGCAGTCCGCTGGGTAAGGCAGGTGGTGTATTTGCCCGGATGACTGCCGTTGATCTGGGCGTGGCGGTGGCGCGCGAGGTGATGGCGCGTTCGCCGGTGAACCGGGACGACCTGGATGCGGTGATTATCGGTAATGTGATTCAGCCTGCGGAGGCGGCGAATATCACCCGCGTGATCGCGTTGGAAGCAGGGGTGCCACGGCTTGTTCCCGCGCATACCGTGCATCGTAATTGCGCCTCGGGCATGCAGGCGGTGACGGATGCGGCGGAAAAGATTCTGGCCGGGCGCTCCGAAGTGGCATTGGTGGGCGGCGTCGAATCCATGACGCATGCGCCGCTACTGTTTCATGATCGTTTCCGTGAGGCGTTGGGCTCGCTGCAAAAGGCGCGGAATTTGCCATCCAAAGCACGGGCGCTGCTTCAGGTGGCGAAAGCCCCGTGGAAGCCGCGTATCAGTTTGATTGAAGGGCTTACCGATCCCACGGTACATCTGAATATGGGGCAGACAGCTGAAGTGCTGGCGCGAGAGTTCAGTCTTACACGCAAGGCCCAGGACGAATTCTCACTGATGAGTCACCAGCGGGCGGACGAGGCATGGAAGAGTGGCTGGTATGACGGCGAGGTGGTGCATGTGTTTCCACCCCCGGCGTATGCGCCGGTGCATCGTGATGAAGGTATTCGTGCCGGTCAGAGCATGGAGGCGTTGGGAAAACTTAAACCTGTGTTCGACCGGCCGCTGGGGACGGTTACGGCCGGTAACAGTTCACAGATCACCGATGGCGCGGCCATGCTGATTCTGACGCATCGTGAAAAAGCCGAGGCCGAAGGCTGGCCTGTTCTCGGCTATTTGCATGACTGGGCCTATTCCGGTTGTGATCCCGCACGTATGGGGCTGGGGCCGGTATTTTGTTCGCAAAAATTGCTTTCAGCCCGTGGGTTGGCCATGCACGATGTTGCAAGAGTTGAAATTAACGAGGCATTCGCGTCGCAGACGCTGGCCTGTCTGAAGGCCATGAATTCCAAACATTTCTATGGCAAACATTTTGGCGGCAAAACGCCGATGGGTGCGCCGGACATGGACAAACTCAACGTCCATGGCGGTGCTATCGCCATGGGGCATCCGGTAGGCATGAGCGGTGCGCGCCTGATTCTGACCCTGCTCAGACAACTGAAGCATGACACGGGTGGTGGATTGGGCGTAGCGACATTGTGCGTGGGTGGAGGTCAGGGTGGAGCAACACTGGTAGGGAGTGATCCATGGAAGTCGTAACCTTATCAAGGAAACAGGATGCCGCACGATTGTGCTTCGCGCGCAAGGACCGTTCCGTCAATGTGCTTGATGATGTCTGCATGGTACAACTGGAAGCGCATCTGGATGCGCTGGAGAAGGATATTCCCGAGTTGCTGGTCATCGAAAGCACCATGCCCGGATGCTTTATTGCCGGTGCCGATCTGGATGTGATTGCAGCGGTCGATGATGCTGAAGAGGCCACGCGGTTGGCGGAGCGAGGGCAATCATTATTTCGCCGTATTGAAGATTTGACGTGTCCTTCCATTGCCGTGGTAAACGGTGCTTGCATGGGGGGAGGGCTGGAACTGGCATTGGCTTGTGATTATCTGATCGCTGTTCATGGTGACAAAACACGTTTGGCATTGCCCGAGATTAAAATTGGCATTCATCCGGGTTTTGGCGGTTGCGTGCGTTTGCCAAGACGTATCGGCTGGCTGGCGGCAACGGATATGATTCTGACCGGGCGCGCCATTGACAGTAAAAAGAGCAAACGCACGGGACTGGCCGACATATCCTGCCATGCGGAGCAGGTGGAGACCGCAATTCAGCATCTGGCGGCGCGTGGCAAGGTAAAGCGGACTGGCATGAACCCGTGGTGGATGCACCTGTGGCCCGCGAGAGCACTGTTTTTCCAGCAGGTAAAGAAACGCGCTCTGGCGCGGTTCAAACATCTTGATATTGAACAGGCCTATCCGGCCATTCCGGCAGCTATCCGCCTGCTTGAGGAGATTGCGGGCAAACGTGAGGGTCAGGCATATGCCCGCGAGGCCGAATCGCTGGGCAGGATGGCAGTCACCCCTACATGCAAAAATTTGATTCATGTCTTTCATCTTGGCGAAGGTTTGAAGAAGCAGGAAGCGTCAAAGAAAGGGCGGAAACATCTGGAACATATCAACCGCGTTGCAGTGTTTGGTGCCGGTGTGATGGGTAGTGGAATTGCTTGGGTGGCCGCAAAATCAGCCGAGGTGGATATGCATGACGTGGCAGCCGATGCCCTGTCCCGCGGCATGAAAACGTTGGCGCGCTTTGCCAAACGTGATGCAAAACGCATGAGCCGGATTCGTCCGGTGCTGGATCGCAGCGGACTGGCCAATTCTCAGGTGGTGATCGAGGCCGTGCTGGAGGACATGAAAATCAAGAATACCTTATGGAAAGAGGTTGAAGCGAAGGTCGGAAAAGATGCCCTGCTTCTGAGTAACACATCCTCCCTGTCGGTCGGAGACATGCAGAAAGCAGTGAAGCATCCCGGACGCATGGCCGGAATGCATTTCTTCAACCCCGCACCGAAGATGCCTCTGGTGGAGGTAGTGGCCGGTGCGAAAACTACGAAGAGGACGCTGGAAGCGGTTGCCGCGCTTGCAGCCGGATGGGGAAAGTATCCGGTTATCGTAGCTGACAAGCCAGGATTTCTGGTGAACCGCTGTCTGATGCCTTATATGGCGGCAGCGCTTCATTTGCTGGAAAAAGGGCAGCGTCCGGAGCATGTGGATGGCGCGCTCAAACATTTTGGCATGCCCATGGGTGCATTTGAACTGGCCGACCGTGTGGGCCTGGATATCTGCCGTCATGTGGGTGACCATCTCTCGAACGCCTTTGGTGCGCATCAGGCCATGCCCGATTGGTTCGCAACCATGGTGGATGATGGATTGCTGGGAGAAAAATCCGGTTCCGGGTTCTTTACGTATGCCAAAGGCAAACGTGATAGCCTGAACTCTGAACTCGACCGCTATGTAAAGGTTGCCGTGGATTCCCGGCAGGAAGGGACAGCCGCTGATTTGGGCGGTGAGACACAGGATATGGAAGACACCGCCATCGTGGATGCATGTCTGCTGCCCATGCTGGCAGAGGCGCTGGCCTGCCTGCATGAAAAAGTGGTTGATGATCCGGCACACCTCGATGCGGCGATGATTTTCGGCATCGGGTTTCCGCCATTTCGCGGTGGTTTGCTGCATTATTTTGCCACACAGGATATGAAGGATTTGCAAGGCCGCATGACAGCACTCGGACTCAAGCCGGAAGGTGGCCTCAAGGTATTGGAGGCATTGGCGCATGACTGATTACTCTGAAGTAAACATCGCTGAAACAAACGGTTCTAAGGGAAACTGTCCCGGGAGAGCCTTGGCGCGAGAGGCCGGTTGCCTTTCCGACTTACTGCTCGAATCCCCGGATGCATGGGCGGATTCGCCCATGTTGGGACGTCGCGAGAATGATGCATGGCACTGGCTGACGCGCGCTGAAGTTCAGCAAAGGGTTCGGCGCGTAGCGAATTGGCTATATTCGACCGGTGTGCGCCCGGGCGACCGGGTAGGGCTTCTGGGGCACAACAGCCCCGAGTGGTGTATCGCGGATTTCGCTGTTTTGAGAATCGGCGCGGTGACTGTACCCGCCTACTTCACCGACCCTCCCGAGGCAGTGCAATATGTGTTCGAAGATGCAGGCTGCAAGCTGATTCTGGTGGAACCGGGCGAACAACAGGCCAAGCTGGATGCGTCCAAAGCCCCTGTGTTCACATTCAAAGACGGTGCGTCCGGCAGTGTGGAGAGAATTACGCTGGAGAGCATCAGCCGGGATGCTTCATTCGATGGTGAAGTCGATGTGGAGAAACCCAAACGTGATGATGTGGCGACTCTGATCTACACATCGGGAACCACGGGGAATCCCAAAGGTGTGATGCTTACACACGGCAATCTGCTGTCCGATGTGACTGCCGAACTGGCTGTGATTCCGGTTTTTCCGGATGATACGTTTTTGTCCTTCCTGCCTCTTTCACATGCCTTTGAACGAAATGTGGGCCAGTTCCTCCCGGTCGCCTGCGGCACGCGCATTGCTTACGCCGAGGATATCACCACGTTAATGCGTGATATTCCCGAAGTGAAACCGACGGTGATGATTTCCGTACCGCGCCTGTATGAGAAAATCTATGCCGGTGTGCATGAGAAGTTGTCGCGTGCGCCGGCCATCAAACGTAAATTGTTCGACAAGGCGCAGGCGCTGGGCGCGGAGCAGTTTGAATTAAAACAGCAGGGAAGCGGCCTTGCTGGCGGCAAGGCGATTGTCTTTAAGGTGCTTGATCATATCGTACACGGGAAGCTGCGCACAAAACTTGGTGGCAGATTGCGCCTGTTTATTTCCGGTGGTGCGGCCCTGCATCCGGACATTGCACGATTCCTGCTGGCTGCGGGCATTACGGTTTGTCCCGGCTATGGCCTTTCCGAAACATCGCCTGTAATCACTGTAAATCCGGAACGGAAAATCAAGCCGGAAACTGTTGGCCCGGCGTTGCCGGGTGTGGAATTAAAAGTGTGTGAGGATGGCGAGCTATTGGCGCGTGGTCCCATGATTATGCAGGGCTACTGGAATAAGCCGGACGAGACTGCGGCAGTGCTGGATAAGGATGGCTGGCTACATACGGGAGATCTGGTCGAAATGGATACGGATGGCTATGTGCGCATCGTGGATCGCAAGAAAGAGTTGATGGTGCTATCCAACGGCGAGAATGTGCCGCCTGCCCGCGTGGAGAAACGCCTGGCCATTGATGCATGTGTGTTGCAGGCAATGGTGGTGGGCGATCAGCGCCCCAACCTTACGGCGCTGGTCGTACCGGATGCCGCGCAACTGGGCGCTGTATGGAGCCGTGAACGAAAGCGCCAACTGCCGGAAGACTGGCGGGAGAATACCGATGTACATCAGTGGTTGCTGGAACGCATGCATCGGCAATGTCACGAATTGCCCAGCTTCATGCTGGTGAAAGATTTCGTCTTCGTGGATGAGGAGTGGACACAGGCTGAAGGGATGCTGACGCCCACGCTCAAGTTCAAGCGGCGCAAGATTATGGAACGGCATGAGGCCGAGATTGACGCGATGTATGCGGAAGAATCCGCGTAACACTCAGCGAGAATTTATATTTTGAGCGATGCTACAATTCTAGACCTGTCCCACACACGTTTGCTAAATCGTACCTAAGACCAGTTGCTGGTTGACCACCAAAAACTCCGCTTCGTTGTCGTTCTGTTCTTGGCAGTAATTGAAGCAGGACTATGCGCAAGGAGTGTAAATGACTGACTCATTTGACAGATGGTTTGCCTCTTATTTGAAGCAAGATGAAAAGCAAGTCGCCACGTTACTGAGAGATCGAACTGCTATTCAGTTTCTTATCACGTGGTCAATATTCGAGTCAGATTGCTTCAATGGGTCCATGTCTTTTGGAAAGATCAACGATTATTCAAAGAAGATTATGAGTAATCCTGATTATGAGAGGGACAGATTTATCGAAGCCTTGAAATACTTCCATGGCAGGTATCAAAAGCCGGAGCTCTATAAGAATCTTATGTACAAACAGAAGTCACCGGAATTAGGACTAATCCTTGAAAAGGGTATCGGCGAACTAACTCCTAGTGAGGAAATATTTTTTTTGATTGCCGTGGTATACAGGTATCGAAACAATATCTTTCACGGAAATAAAGGAGTTTCTTCGTGGCTAAAGTTTCAAGAACAAATTAATTACTGCCGAATCATTATGCAAGAGCTTATAGATATAGCGGAAACGGCGCATAACAAAGCGCTCAACTATGCCTATGAAAAAAGCGGGTCGGACGCGCTGACGCACACCGGTTAGCTTAATCGGAATGCTCAAAAAAGAGCTTGTTCAACCCACGGATATGAATATGTTGCTTTTGAAACAAGGTAAACAGGAAAACACATCATGAAAAGAACTGCTGTTGCTGAATGGAATACACTGAAAGACAAAAAGCCTGCCTACGCGCTGGTGGCCAATGTCGATCTCGTCGTGGTTCGGTTCGATGATGACGTGAGCGTGTTTTATGGGCGGTGCGCACATCGCGGAGCGCTGATGTGTGACGGGCATGTGGCCGGGCATAATTTGATTTGTGGCGTGCACAACTGGGATTACCGGCTGGATACGGGTATCAGTGAGTACAACAACAGTGAATCGCTGCACAAGTTCACGTCATGGATTGAGGACGGGCAGGTGTGGGTGGATGCGGACGAAATTGCCGCGTGGGAACAAGTGAATCCCCAGCCCTATAATCGTTCGGCCTATCAGGGTCTTTATGCCGATATTCACGGTGCGCCGGAGGAGCCTTATACGGCGTACATTCACGAACTGGCGGCGCATGGCTTAGAGCGAGTGGGACATCACGGCAAAATGACGGCGATGGGTGTGCCCCGGCAGGAATTGCCGATGTGGGAGGACATCCAGTTTGTTACGGCGCAATTGCATCGTCTGCCGCAACTGGATGATGTGCCCGTGGGACATGATCTGGTGATTGGTCCGGGAGCGAAGAAGCCTTTGAAACTGGATATTCCCTTATTCGTATCGGACATGAGTTTTGGCGCATTGTCCGAGGAGGCCAAGGTGGCGCTGGCCAAAGGTGCGGAACTGGCCGGGACCGGCATCTGTTCGGGCGAGGGTGGTATGTTGCCGGAGGAGCAGGCGGCGAATTCACGATATTTTTACGAACTGGCTTCGGCACGATTCGGATTTTCCATGGACAAACTGAAAGATGTTCAGGCCTTTCATTTTAAGGGGGGACAGGGAGCCAAGACCGGCACCGGTGGTCATCTTCCGGGTTGCAAAGTGAAGGGGAAAATCGCCGAGGTGCGTGGCCTGAAGGAAGGGACGGCGGCGGTATCCCCGTCACGTTTTCCGGATTGGGAACATGTGGAGCAATACCGGGATTTTGCGGCCGAGGTGCGCGAGGAAACGGGTGGCATACCCGTTGGGGTGAAACTCTCCGCCCAGCATATCGAGAAGGACATGGATGCGGCATTTGAAATCGGCGTGGACTACATCATTCTCGATGGGCGCGGTGGAGGCACGGGTGCTGCTCCCGTTATCTTCCGCGACAATATCTCCGTCCCCACCATTCCGGCGCTGGCGCGGGCTCGGCAGCATCTGGACCAATCGGGCCAACCGGATGTGACACTGATGATTACCGGCGGGTTGCGCACACCTGCTGATTTTGCCAAGGCACTGGCCCTGGGG
This sequence comes from Zetaproteobacteria bacterium, assembly GCA_036985955.1. Classification (GTDB taxonomy): domain Bacteria; phylum Pseudomonadota; class Zetaproteobacteria; order Mariprofundales; family Mariprofundaceae; genus JAUZQZ01. The sequence continues at coordinate 19,760 of BTQQ01000013.1, forward strand.
GCGGACGGAATCGCGGTATCCAACGCGGCGATTCAGGCGATTGGATGTCTGGCCATGCGTGCCTGCCATACCAACAATTGTCCGGTCGGGATTGCGACGCAGAATCCACATTTGCGCTCGCGGCTGGAAGTGGATGTTGCAGCGGAACGCTTAAGCCGTTTCTTCCATTCCGCCGTGGATTTGATGTCATTGCTGGCGCGCGGTTGCGGGCATACGCATCTGAACCAGTTGAATATCGATGACCTGACTACCTTCAAACGTGATATGGCATATCTGGCTGGTATCCCTTATGGCGGCATAACTTCGTTATAACTATATCCCCACAAAAACTATTTACATGAAAACGCCCACTCATTTGATGATTCCAATTCTGAACGATGAAGAATGTGTGTGGGCGCTGGCCCATGTGGGTGGCATTCCCGTGATTCGCAGGATGGTTCTGGAAGAGGCACGAAAGGGTGTAGAACAAATCACCGTTCTGGTGTGCAAAAAAGATGAGGAACTGGATCGGGCGCTGTCCGGCACCCCGGCGGAGGTTGTGGTTCTTGCTGCATCCGAAGGTATTGACGATGCGGCTCGTAAATTGGGTGACGATGCCGGAGATGTGACCATCCGTGACATCCCCGTGCACGATGAGGATGGCCGGAAGCAGTTGGAAAAAAGACTTTTGGCAGGACTCGTCAAGGATACGGAAGGGATCATGTCGAGGCTGGTGAACCGCAGGGTTTCGCTGGCGGTGACTCGAAGGCTGATGAATCGCAATGTCACCCCCAATCAGATGACATGGGTCAGTATGATCGTTGGCCTGCTCGGGGCATTATTTTTCCTGCTACCTGGTCAGATAGCTCAGATTGTGGGGGCGCTGCTGT
>BTQQ01000014.1:0-20403 GCA_036985955.1 Zetaproteobacteria bacterium
GGCATGGCAGGCAGGTGTGGAAGATGTCAGCCGCAAGATAAGCCGTCTGAAGGCGCGGATCACACGATTGGAAAAATCCGTACCGGTCAAAAAGCCGGAACGCAAATCAAAGCGGAAATCTAGCTAGTCATGTTACGTCCCGGAGCCGGATTCCGGCAGGGGTGGCGGCTGCTCGTCATCACTCATTTATTGACCACCCATGGTATGGGGGCGCTGGCGGTGCGCATGCATTTGTTCTTACCTTATGCATGGCTGATGCGCATCTTCCTGCGCAGCGAGGTTTCGCGCGATTTCGGCGTACAGTCGCGGCTGGTGCTGGAACGTCTGGGGCCAACTTTCATCAAGTTTGGTCAGATGCTTTCGACCCGCGTAGACCTGCTACCGATGAATGTTGCACTGGAGCTGAAAAAGTTGCAGGACGCCGTGCCACCGGAGGAATTCGTCACGATCCGTGGTGTGCTGGAGCGGGTATTCAAAAAACCGCTGCTGGGCGAGGACGGCGTATTCAAGTCATTTGAGGAAACGCCGGTGGCGGCGGCCTCGATTGCGCAGGTGCATTTCGCCGAGTTGCATGATGGCCGACCGGTAGCGGTGAAGGTGCGCCGCCCTTTCATTCGCAAGACGATTGAAGCCGATCTGGCACTGTTGAAGCTGCTGGCTAACCTGTTTAACCGCTATTTCCCCGAATACCGGCGTTTAAAGGCGCCGCGCGTAGTGGAAGAGTTCGCGGTTACCATCAAGGGCGAACTGAATCTGCGCGCGGAAGCTGCGCATGCATCCCGTTTTGCTGAAAACCTGTCCGATGTGGAGGGCGTGTATGTTCCCACGGTGATCTGGGATTACACCCATACCGAGGTGTTAACCACCGAGCGCATTGCCGGAATTTCTATTGATGAACGGGCGGAACTGATAGCCGCCGGACACGACTGCCTGAATCTGTGCGAGCGTGCCGCCAGTCTGTTTTTCCACATGGCTTTCGTGGATGGTTATTTTCATGCTGATATGCATCCCGGCAACATCTTTGTCGCCGGCAATGGCGATATTATTCTGGTGGACTTTGGTATTGTCGGCAGGTTGGATATGAAGAGCCGCCGTTATCTGGCGGAAATGTTGCTTGCCTTTCTGAAAAAGGATTACCGTCGCGTAGCCCTGGTGCATCTGGATGCCGGTTATGTACCGCCCGGTACGGATATATCGGCTTTCGAGGATGCACTGCGCGAGATTGCGGAGCCCATCTTCAACCGGCCACTGGCTGAAATCTCATTGGCTGAGTTATTGTTCTCCATGTTTTCGGTAACCGAGCGTTTTCAGATGGAAACGCAGCCGCAATTACTTTTGTTGCAGAAAACCATGGTGGTCATCGAAGGCGTGGCGCGCGAACTGGCCGATCAGGCCAATATCTGGGAGATGTCCCGGCCTCTGGTGGCGGAATGGGTGGCGAAACACTTGGGGCCGGCGGCGCGTTTGCAGCAGGGGGCGGAAGAAGTTCGAACAGGACTGGAAGGCTGGCTTGAGCTACCTGCCCGGATCGAGCAGGCGCTGGCCGGGCGGGAAGGCAGCGTTTTCGTACCGCAAGCCTCCGGCGTTTCCCTGTGGCAACGGGTGGGCGGCATTGTGTGTGTGGCTTTAGGCAGTGCAGCCACGATGCAATATGCGGCCGGGCCGTGGTATCTACCGGTGGGGTTGCTGGCGATGGTTATCGGTGCAGGGCTGCTGTTGCGCCGCTGAATGGCTGCCCGTTCTATCAATCATTCTTCCCTTTCTACCTGTTCATGATTAGATTGCTCCGCCTTTCGCGCTGCTAAGTTTGTCTACGCCCCATCCGGAAACCTTTAAAAGGAGTCAAAATGACCATGAGCCGTGATTTTGTGTTTACCAGCGAATCTGTATCCGAAGGCCATCCGGACAAGGTTGCCGATCGCATTTCCGACGGTGTGCTGGATGCTATTCTGGAGCAGGACAAATTCGGCCGTGTCGCCTGCGAGACGATGGTGACCACCGGCATGGCGCTGGTGGCCGGTGAAATCACCACCTCGGCTGTCGTGGATTATCAGCGGATTGTGCGCGATGCCATTAAGGAAATTGGCTACAACTCTTCAAGCATGGGCTTTGACTGGGAATCTTGTGCCGTGCTGGTCAGTTTGGATAAGCAGTCGCCGGATATCGCCCAGGGCGTGAATGAAGGCGAAGGCCTTGATTTGGATCAGGGTGCCGGTGACCAGGGGCTGATGTTCGGCTATGCGAGCAACGAAACCGATGTGCTGATGCCGACGCCGATTCATCTTTCACATCAACTGGTGGAAAAACAGGCTGCCGTGCGCAAGGCCGGGGTAATCGATTTTTTGCGTCCCGATGCCAAGTCGCAGGTTACGGTGCGCTACGAGAAGAGCCGCCCGGTGGCCATTGATGCCGTGGTGCTTTCCACCCAGCACGATCCGGATGTGTCGCATAAGGATTTATCGGAAGCCATGATGGACGAGGTGATCGGGCCGGTGCTGAACCCGACCGGATTGCTGCATGCGGATACTGAATATCATATCAATCCGACCGGTCGTTTTGTCATCGGCGGCCCTGTCGGGGATTGCGGGGTTACAGGCCGCAAGATTATTGTGGATACCTACGGCGGTTTCGGTCATCACGGCGGTGGCGCCTTTTCGGGCAAGGATCCGACCAAGGTGGACCGCTCGGCCTGCTACATGATGCGCCATGTGGCAAAAAATATTGTAGCGGCGGGGCTCGCTGAACGCTGCGAGGTGCAGGTGGCCTACGCCATCGGCGTGGCGCGACCGCTCTCGGTGATGATTAATACCTTCGGCACCGGCAAGATTGGCGAAGACAAGCTGGCGGATATTGTGCGCGAACATTTTGATCTCAGGCCCAAGGGCATTGTGCAGGCGCTGGATTTGCTGCGTCCAATCTATGCAAAGACAGCCGCTTATGGTCATTTCGGTCGCGAATTACCGGAATTTACCTGGGAGAAGACAGACAAGGTGGAGATTCTCAGGGCTGCGGCTGGCACCTGATTCCGCATAACTGCCGAGGGGCGCTGCAACCGGATGGCCGGTCAGGCTCGGCATGCAACAACGGCGCCCGTTTATTCTGACCCGGACAAAGGAACAAGTAAGGATGGGGTAGTATTTTGTGAATAATCCGGGTTAAACAAATGAACGGAGGACTTGAATGAGCGCTGTAGAACAAAACATAACTGAAAGTATCGTTGCCGACATATCGTTGGCTAGCTGGGGTCGCAAGGAACTGGCCATTGCCGAAACGGAAATGCCCGGCCTGATGGCCATCCGCGAGAAATATGCGGCTAAGCAGCCTTTGAAAGGTGCCCGTATCGCAGGCTCCCTGCACATGACGATTCAGACCGGTGTGCTGATTGAAACGCTGACGGCATTGGGTGCAAAAGTACGCTGGGCATCGTGCAATATCTTTTCTACTCAGGATCATGCCGCAGCGGCGATTGCTGATACGGGCGTGCCAGTGTTCGCCTTCAAGGGCGAAAGTCTGGATGAATACTGGGAATTTACGCATCGCATCATGGAATGGGATGATGGCGGCGTGCCAAACATGATCCTTGATGACGGTGGCGATGCCACGCTTCTGGTGATTCTCGGCTCGAAGGCAGAAAAGGATTCTTCCGTACTGGACAATCCGGCCAGTGAAGAGGAAGTGGCGCTGTTCAACGCCATTAAAAAACGTCTGGCTGAGAAGCCGGGCTGGTATTCCGAGCGCAAGGCAGCCATCAAGGGCGTCACCGAGGAGACAACCACTGGCGTGCATCGTTTGTATCAGATGCAGGAGAGTGGTGATCTGCCGTTTCCGGCCATCAATGTGAATGATTCGGTCACCAAATCCAAATTCGATAATCTGTACGGCTGCCGTGAATCGCTGCTCGATGGTATCAAACGCGCTACCGATGTGATGATCGCCGGCAAGATTTGCGTCGTGCTGGGCTACGGCGATGTCGGCAAGGGTTGCGCACAAGCCTTCAAGGGCATGGGCGCCACGGTATGGGTCACGGAAATTGATCCGATCTGCGCGCTACAGGCGGCGATGGAAGGCTACCGTGTGGTGGAGATGGACGAGGCCTGCAAGCTGGGCAATATCTTCGTCACTACGACCGGCAACTACCATGTAATTAACCATGACCATATGGCGGCCATGCCGGATCAGGCGATTGTCTGCAATATCGGGCATTTCGACAATGAGATCGATGTCGCCAGTATGAAAAAGTATGAATGGGAGAACGTGAAGCCGCAGGTGGATCAGATCATCTTCCCGGATGGCAAACGCATCACATTGCTGGCCGAAGGGCGATTGGTGAACCTGGGTTGTGCCACCGGACATCCAAGTTTTGTCATGTCCAACTCCTTTTCCAATCAGACACTGGCGCAGATCGAGCTGTTCAACCAGACCGGCGAATACAAGGCGGAGGTTTATACCCTGCCGAAGACGCTGGATGAGGAGGTTGCACGCCTGCATTTGGCCAAAATTGGCGTGAATCTGACGGTGCTTTCGCAGGAGCAGGCCGATTATATCGGCGTGCCGGTGGATGGCCCGTATAAGCCGGAGCATTACCGTTATTAGGGGGTTCCTGATAGCCATGGTGCTGCTGCTTGCGGCGCCGGTGTATGCCGAAAAGCCGTCGGCAGATGCGCGGTTTGACAAAACGGGTGATGGCCTGGTGGATGTCGAAGACTGGAAGCAGATGCGCGATGAGGAAAAGCAGGCCTACGCCAGAGAGTCCTTGCGCGAGCTTGGGCTGGATCCGGCGGCTGGCGTCGGTGAAGGTAAAACCCGAGCAGACCGCTACCTGGAAGGTTTACGCTCCGTTTATGGTCCCTGACCCGGTTCCTAAACCGCAATTTATGTATTGTTGAAAAGACACTCGTTCGATGGTATAAATCGCCACCTTTCACGGAGGGGTGGTGTCCAGTAAGGCGTGTTGCTGCAGATTGAGCTGGAACAGGTTGTGGCGTCATTTCAAGGTTACGTAAATGAATTCCGGTACCCGTGGGGTGTTGTTTTGGCAGGCAGTTGCAGGCTTGGCCGGAAGTGTTGCAGTCGTTATATGGCTCAATGCAGCGTTGATGTTAAGTCTTGCATACGGTGTTTTGCTGACAATGCTCAGCAGCTTTTTTCTTGCCGCACGCTGTCAGCGTGCCGGCGAAGCCGATAAAGCAAACGGGCAGCGGTTACTGTACACGGGTGCGGTGTTGCGGTTTGTGGGCGTGCTGGTGGCACTGCTGCTGGCTTATGGGCTGGGGTTACACTTGCTAGCCGTGGCGGGTGGCATGCTGTTGGCGCAAATTGCGTTATTCGCATATGCGGCGAGCCATCCAGCAGCCATATAAATGCTGGTTTAAGATATAAACGAAGGATCAGACAGGGAGTAAAGCTTGGCGCAAGAGGAGCACGGCGGAGGGATTGCAGAGCACCTGAATTATTGGAGCTACAAGTTCGATGATTCCAATCCGTTCATGCAGATTCATCTGGATACCATGTTGACCACCATTCTGGTGGCGACAGGTCTGGTTTTGTTTTCCAAGTGGCTGGGAGGACGTCTGACAGACGGCGCGCCCAAGGGAGCCCAAAACTTCATGGAATCTGTTGTGGGTTTCGTGGATGATACCGTAAAGGATAATTTTCCGGTAAATAATCCCTTTATTGCACCCCTGGCTCTGACAGTTTTCATTTTCATTTTCATTCTTAATACGATTGATGTTTTGCCTGCATTCCTGTCCGGGCATATTGCATCCCTGTTCGGGATTGAACATTACCGGCAAACACCGACCAATGATCTCAATCTTCCTGTCGCCATGGCGGTGTGCGTATTCCTGATGACACTGTATTACGAATTCAAACTCAAGCCGATACATTTTTGCAAGGAGTTGTTGCTGGAACCCTTTGCCAGCCTGTTGCTTGGGGCCAAGAATCCAGTCGTCAAATTGCTTGGCATCGCATTAATTCCATTGAATCTGACATTGAAGCTGGTTGAGGAAGTGGCCAAACCACTGAGCCTTTCCTTCCGGCTGTTCGGCAATATGTTCGCGGGTGAGGTGATCTTTTTGCTGATTTCCTTTCTGCTGCTTGGCGGTGGCGCTATAGGCATGGTGTCCGGCTTTTTTGTAGGCTTGGGCTGGTCTATATTCCATATGTTTATCGGACTGTTACAGGCATTTATTTTCATGATTCTTACGGTGGTGTACCTGTCCATAGCGCACCAACCGGTAGAACATTAATCACAAAAAAACAACGTAAGGAAAAAAGGAGAAGTAATATGGATGCACATACAATAATTACTGCCGCAACCGCGATTTCGGTAGGTGTGATTCTGGCTGCCGCAGGACTGGGGTCGGCGATCGGCTGGGGTTTGATCACGTCCAAGACGCTGGAGGGGATTGCCCGTCAGCCCGAGATGCGCCCGCAATTGATGTTCAATATGTTCATCTTTGCCGGTTTGATGGAATCTTTCCCGTTCATCATCATGGCATTTGCACTGTGGTTCCTGTTTGCCAACCCTTTCCTGGCTTAACAGACTTAAAAAGAATCATGCGCACATAACGAGGTGAAGGTATGAGCATAGACCTGACATTTATCGGACAGATTATTGTCTTCCTGGCATTACTGGGCTTGATGAAGAAATATCTGTACGGGCCACTCAGTGGCTTGATGGCGGAACGTTCCGAAAAGATTGCTAAAGGGCTGGCTGCTGCCGATGCCGGCAAAGAGGCCAAAGCCAGAGCGGAAGCTGAAATTGCCGAACAATTGAAAGAGGCGAGAGTCAAAGCGCAGGAAATCCTGACTGCAACCGAGAAGCGTGCAGCTGAGATTGAGGAAGAAATTACCACAAAAGCGCGTAGCGATGCGCAACAGATTGTGGATGCGGCGCGTGATGAAGTGGGTGCGGAGATTAACAAAGCGCGCCAGGCTCTGCGCAAGGAAGTGGCTAATATTGCCATGTTGGCAGCTGAACGTGTGTTGGATGCCGAACTGGATGAGAAGCGCCATGCCAAGTTGATTGATGCTGTGATTAGCAAAGAAATTGGCCACGCATGAGTACGCGTTCTGTTTCCCGCCGCTATGCCCGCGCCCTGTTTGAACTTGAGCAGGAAGGAGTGCATCTGCGTGAGCCTTTGGCTGCGGTAGCCAGCGTGGTTGTTGCACCGGAAGTTGCATTACTGCTGGGAAAGTCAGGGGTTCCTGCCGACCTCAAGGCGACCGTAATCACCAAGGCTGCGCATAACAAATCGAAGGAAATCGAGCGACTGGTCACGCTGCTTTGTGAAAGAAACAAGGCTGAATTACTTCCGGAGATTTCTGAACTGGTTGAGAGCATGACCCGGCAAGCCGCGAGTGAGATTGAAGCCGATGTGGTGTCCGCAGTGAAACTCGATGCGGCATTGAAAGACAGGATTGCCAAGGCGCTGAGCAAGGCAGTTGGCCGTAAGGTCAAGCTTAATGTCAGCCATGATGCCGGTATTTTGGGCGGGTTGGTGGTTCAAATTGGCGACAGGCAGTTGGATTACTCTCTGCGTACACGTTTACAGGATTTAAAACGGGCGATGGTGTCCTGATTGGACATCGGAATAAAAATTAGCGATTTATATGGAAATTTGAGGTAAAGATATGAAACTTGATACTGCGGAAATCAGTTCCATCATTAAACAACAAATTAAGGGCTTTGAAGCAGGCGCTGCTGATGCCAATGTCGGCACGCTGATCAGTGTGGGTGATGGCGTGGCCATTGTTCACGGACTTTCAGGCGCCATGGCCGGTGAAATGCTGGAGTTTACCGAAGGAACGATGGGCATGGTGCTCAATCTGGAGGAGGACAGCGTCGGTACTGTGATCTTCGGTGAGTACACACATCTCAAGGAAGGCGATCAGGTCAAGTGCACAGGTAAAATCTTCTCCGTACCGGTTGGGCCGGAACTGAGAGGCCGCGTGGTCAATGCGCTGGGACAACCCATTGATGGCAAGGGGCCGGTCAAAGCCGCTCAGGAAGATCCGGTTGAAAAAATTGCGCCGGGCGTGATTGAGCGCCAGTCCGTGGATCAGCCTCTACAGACGGGTATCAAGTCCATCGATGCGATGATTCCTGTTGGCCGCGGTCAACGGGAGCTGATTATTGGCGACCGTCAGACCGGGAAGACCGCCATCGCGATCGATACCATTATCAACCAGAAGGATACCGGCGTGACCTGTATCTATGTGGCGATCGGGCAGAAAGCATCAACGGTGGCTACCGTTGTACGCACGCTCAAGGAACATGGCGCCATGGAGCATACCATTGTCGTAGCGGCCAGTGCTTCGGAATCCGCAGCGTTGCTGTATCTGGCACCTTATACCGGTTGCACGATGGGCGAGTATTTCCGGGACCGTGGCGAGGACGCGTTGATTATTTATGACGATCTGACCAAACAGGCATGGGCCTATCGTCAAGTATCGTTGATCCTGCGCCGTCCTCCGGGACGTGAAGCCTATCCTGGCGATGTGTTCTATCTCCATTCCCGTTTGCTCGAGCGTGCTTCTCGCGTGAGTGCGAAATATGTCGAGGAATTTACCAAGGGCAAGGTGAAGGGCAAGACAGGTTCGTTGACGGCCCTGCCCATTATCGAAACACAGGAAGGCGATGTGTCCGCATTCGTTCCGACCAATGTGATTTCCATTACCGACGGCCAGATTTTTCTGGAAACGGGCCTGTTCAATGCGGGCCAGCGCCCGGCTGTAAATGCAGGACTTTCCGTGTCGCGCGTGGGTGGTGCGGCTCAGACCAAAGCCATGAAGAAGGTGGGCGGCGGTTTGCGCCTGGATCTGGCGCAGTATCGCGAGCTGGCTGCGTTCGCGCAGTTTTCTTCCGATCTGGATGAGGCTACGCGCAAGCAAATCGAACGTGGTAAACGTGGCACCGAGATCCTGAAGCAGGGTGAAAATGAGCCGATGAGTGTGGCGCAGATGACCGCCAGCCTGTATGCGCTGAATAATGGCGACCTGGATGATGTGGAAGAGAAAAAAACACGTGATTTTGAGAAGGCATTTCAGGCCTATCTCAAATCCGATGCTGCGGAGTTGATGGCTAAACTGGATGCGAGTCCAGAACTGACGGATGAGGTGGTTGACGGTTTGAACAAGGCGATTGCCGGGTTCAAGGCCAACGGCACCTATTAGTCGCGGATATACAGGAGTAACAGGTGGCTTCAGCCAAGGAAATACGAGGTCAGATCAAGGCCATTCAGAACACCGCCAAGATTACCAAGGCGATGGAAATGGTGGCTGCCAGCAAGATGCGCAAGGCGCAGCAGCGGGTGCTGGATGCACGTGCCTATGCCGAAGGCATTGCGCGCGTGATTGCGAATCTGATGCAGGCACATCCCGAATACAAACATCCTTTTTTTACACATCGTGAAGAAGCCAAACGTATTGGTATTATTCTGGTTACTACCGACAAGGGATTGTGCGGCGGTTTGAATACCAATGCCCTGCGTTTGACAGTGCAAACCATGAAAAACCGGAAGGCCGAAGTGGAAGTCATCAATATCGGCCGTAGAGGTGGTGCTTTCATGCGGCGTGTCGGCGTGAATGTCAGCGGCAGTGTGGAGGGTGTATCAGATTCTCCCGAACTGGCCGATATTCTTGGTGCGGCCGATTTGGCTATTGAGCAATACATGAGCGGCCATTTTGACGAAGTCCACTTGTTGTACAGTGAGTTTGTTAACACCATGACGCAAACACCCAGGGTGACGCAGTTGCTACCATGTCCACCGACGGATGAGCCATCTCATCCGGGATATTGGGACTATCTGTATGAACCTGATAGCCATACCGTGCTGGATGGTTTGCTGAAGCGCTCAGTAGAGGCTCTGGTATACCATGCCCTTTTAGAAAACAAGGCATGTGAGCAATCGGCGCGCATGGTTGCCATGAAGAGTGCTACGGATAATGCCAAGGACATCGTGAAGGATTTACAGATTACCTACAACAAGGCGCGTCAGGCTGCGATTACGCAGGAATTGGCGGAGATCGTCGCAGGTAGCGCTGCGGCGCAATAGTTAAAGTATTTAAGTCAGATTTGGAAGAGAGGTCAGATAAAATGAGTGTTGGAACAATAGTACAGGTGATCGGTCCGGTGGTGGACGTCCGTTTTGAAGCGGGAGCGTTGCCCGCAATTTATAATGCCCTGATTATTGACGAGGTAAAGCTGACGATGGAAACACAGCAGCACCTTGGCGACAATACCATCCGGGCGATTGCCATGGGTTCCACCGATGGTTTGCGCCGTGGCATGGAGGTTGCAGACACGGGTGCCGCCATTATGGTGCCGGTGGGTGAAAAAACTCTCGGTCGCATCATGAATGTGCTGGGAGAGGGGATTGACTTTGAAGGCGAAGCCGTGAAATCCAAGGAACGCTGGCCGATCCATCGCGCCGCGCCCACGTTTGAGGAGCTGGCTCCGGCACAGGAAATTCTTGAAACCGGCATCAAGGTGATTGACCTGATGGCACCCATCGCCAAGGGCGGTAAAGTGGGTCTGTTCGGCGGTGCTGGCGTGGGTAAGACCGTGAACATGATGGAACTTATCAATAATATCGCCAAGGCGCATGGTGGTTATTCCGTGTTTGCCGGTGTGGGTGAACGTACCCGTGAAGGCAACGACTTTTACTATGAAATGAAGGAATCCAATGTGCTGGACAAGGTGGCGCTGGTTTATGGCCAGATGAACGAGCCGCCCGGTAACCGGCTGCGCGTGGCCCTGACGGGACTTACCATGGCCGAATATTTCCGCGATGAAGGGCGTGACGTGTTGATATTCATCGATAATATTTACCGTTATTCGCTGGCCGGCGTTGAGGTGTCCGCTCTGCTGGGCCGCATGCCTTCCGCCGTGGGCTACCAACCCAATCTGGCCGAGGAAATGGGCCGTTTGCAGGAACGTATTGCATCGACCAAGACAGGTTCGATTACTTCGGTGCAGGCCGTGTACGTGCCTGCTGATGACTTGACTGACCCGGCACCGGCGACCACCTTCGCGCATCTGGATTCCACGATTGTGCTTTCCCGGCAAATTGCGGAACTGGGCATCTATCCGGCAGTGGACCCGCTGGATTCGACTTCCCGTCAGCTTGATCCCAAGATTGTCGGTGTTGAGCATTATGAGGTGGCAACCAGTGTGCAGCAGACGTTGCAGCGCTACAAAGAGTTGCAGGACATCATCGCCATCCTGGGCATGGATGAATTATCTGATGACGACAAGCTGACTGTGACGCGCGCCCGCAAGATTCAGCGCTTCCTGTCTCAACCTTTCCACGTGGCCGAGGTGTTTACCGGGTCGCCGGGTGTTTATGCCAAACGCGATGAAACCATCAGGGGCTTCAAAGGCATTCTTGAAGGCGAGTATGATCACCTGCCGGAACAGGCCTTCTATATGGTGGGCGGTATTGAAGATGCCGTTGCCAAGGCTGAGAAGATGGAGGCCAAAGGGTGAGCACGGTCAAGGTGCTGGTCGCCACGGCCGAGCGCGAGGTTTACCGCGGCGAAGCCGAAAAGCTGGTTGCACCGGGTGCTGCCGGTGAATTGGGTATTCTTCCCAGACATGCGCCATTGCTGAGCGAATTAACCGCTGGTGAATTGCGCATTACCCATGGAGAGGATGTCGATGAGGTGTTCATCTCCGGTGGATATATGGAGGTGCAGCCAGACGTGATTACGGTACTGGCGGATACGGCGGAACGTGCGACAGATGTGGATGAAGCGGCTGCTCTGGCAGCTCAGCGCAAGGCCGAAGAAGAGCTGGCATCCAGGAAGGATGACGTGGATCTGGCTCTGGCGGAAGCCGAATTGGCAATTATGGCCCAGCGTTTGGCCTGGTTGCAGAAGAAAAAGAAACATTAAGTGTTAGAAATCCTCGCGTTGTTTACAGTTTTTGTTGCCCGTAGAAATACTCGAAGAGCTTTTCATACGGGGTCATGCCGCCAATGCCTTTGTGAGGTTTGACGGTATTGTAAAAGTTGATGAATCGCAACAGGCTGATCTGCCGCTGCTTGCGATCCCTGAATTGCTCCTGCCTGTGCCACATCTCCATCAGTGTCCGAATCACACGCTCGGCCTTCCCATTGGTTTGAGGGCGATTGCAGCGGGTGAACTTTTGCCCGATGCCGCTCTCCCTGCATAGCTTCACAAACGCGTGGATGTCCGTGCCCTTGTATTCCTTGCCATTGTCCGAATACGTGTACTCAAGGGCATATGGACACTCATCCAGCACCTGTTGCAAGAAGGCCGCTGCACTGTACTGCGTCTTGTCCGGATAGATGCCGGCATAAAGCTCCCGGGAGAAGTCATCAATGGCCACAAACAGGTATTCCCTCGGCCTCGTCGTGTCCTCGCCCTTGAGCAACGGCAATCGTTTGGTATCAAAATGAACCAGTTCGCCCGGATAGGACTTGTTGTATCGCCTGGCTTCAACCTTACGCTTGCGCTCCAGTTCCGCCTCGACCTTGGCCAGACGCTTCAGGCCAAACTTCAGCGTCCTGAAACGTTCATTGACACTCCGTCTTGGCACAAACTCCTGTTTCCGCGCCCGTGCCAGAACCTTGTAGATGGTCGGCCTGGACACACGGAAAGGCTCCGCTAATGCTGTGACTTTCCAGTGACCCGTTTGCCACAAACGCCATATCTCCTGTCGATCAAGCGGCGTTAACCTGATCCTCTTGTGCATCACCATGTTTACAGAACCTCCTCATCCCGGAAATTCTGTAAACAACGCGGTTAATTCCTACACATTAAGGGAACCTGTTCCGGTAAAGGCCCCGAAAGGACCGATAGCAGCGACTGCACTTGGCAAAGTCATTCAGGTTCAGAAATAGAAGGTGATGTGGTGCGTTCCTGGCCTTCAGCGCAAGAACTGTACACGCCATGCCATCAGCAAGCGGCGCAGCCAGGCTGCAAGCTCACGTTCGTATGCGGACCTGCGCTGTGCAAGCCATGTATCCAATGCTGTAAGAAGCCGTTCATCAAGATATTCATCGATGCGTTCGCCTTGCAGGGCGGCTTCACGTGCGGCAATACTGCGCTGCATGGCATCTTCGACGTGACGGAGAAACGCACGCATCAGCGGCTTTTCCGGCATGTTGTTCAAATAGGGCCGCAAGGCCGCAAGCGCCTGCCGCTCAATCCGCATGCGTCCGGGAACCGTATTTTCTTCCTCATAGCGCTGTATCCACTGCAAGGCTTCAGTTAAGAAAGGGTGCATCTGGGGCGGCAGCCACAGGGTAAAGCGTGCGATTTCCTCCCTGGGGTGTACGGGCGGTCCCGCGCTCTTGAGTTTACACCACAGGGCCGCCCTCATGGCTGGGTGATGTCTTTCACGGCCCAGCGCACAAGCGCATCCCTGATCTCCTCGTGGCGCCTCCGCATCTCATCTATTTGTGCTTCGGTTTCTTTTTCCATGCATTGCAGCTGCTGCTGGAGCACCGCCTCGTGCTGCTGCTCCTCTGCCGCAAGCACCGCCTCCAACTCTTTTAAGGCCCCCTGCCTTTCTGCTTCCAGCCGCTGCCTGAGCGTATGCAGGCGCGCGTTGCTTTCCGCTTCCGCCTGTTCGATTTGGCAGGCGGCATCATGTTCTGCTGCCGCCAACTGATCGATAAAGGCCTCCAACTGCGCTTGCTTCATGCCAGCCTTCCCTTAAGACGCTTGATCTGGAATAGAGATTCGCGCTCCCGTTCCTCCAGACGCTGCTCAATGCGCCGCCGGGCCTGCCGCAGTTCCGGGATAACGATATCCTCCAGGGCATTGACCTGCCGCTGGCACTGACGGAGCGTGCGGGTCAGGCGACGCACATTGCTCTCCCTGTTCAGCAATTCGATCAGTTCAGGCATGAGCGCATGCAGCATCCCCCGCACCTGCTCCGGACGCAGGCCGCAGTCCATAACTGCCCCCAGAAATGGCAGTGTTACCCGTTCATAGGTATGGGCCGCCAGATTTACGGACATCCACCCGCGCCCGCCTTCTTGCACTGTGGGCGAAAAAACGTGACCTTGCGCCAGCCGCCGCAGCTGTGGCACATCATCATGTTTGTATGTGTCCTTCCACAGGTCCGCCAGTTGTTTCCAGCGCTCCGTAAGCTGTTGACGCAACTCTCTGGCCTGCCGCAGCTCTTCCAGCGCCTGATTCATCAAGCTGTCACGCTTGCGTTCCAGTAAACTCAGCCCCTCCTGCGCCAGCATCAGTTCCTGCCGGATGCGGACCAGTTCGGCCTTTGTCGCATGCCGCTGTAGATCAGGCATGCGGCGGCTCCATCTCAAAGTATTGCTTCAACAGGGGGGCATGCTGTTCGATTTGCGCAGTCGAAACGCGCGTCAACTCTTCGCGCGGCAGGCAGCCCAGGCAACGCCAGCCGGTATCCAGGCTGAGTTCAATGGTGCGATCCTCCTCTCCGCCCTGGGCGATAAAATGCTGTTCAAAGATGCGGCCAAAACGCATATAGGCCTGATCTATGGAGGAAAGCGACGCCTCACCGACAATACGGCTCATCATGCGCACCTCCTCGGCACGCGCATAGGCGGCGTAGAGCTGACCCATAAGCGGAAAATGATCCTCACGGGTCATCCCCTTACCCACTCCGTCCTTCATCAGCCGGGACAGCGACGGTAACAAGGCCACCGGCGGATAGAGATCCTGCCGGAACATATCCCGCGACAACACGATCTGCCCTTCGGTGATGTACCCGGTCAAATCGGGAATGGGGTGGGTAATATCATCATTGGGCATAGTCAGGACAGGGATCTGGGTAATCGAACCCGGCCTTCCCTTGATCCTTCCCGCGCGCTCGAACATGGAGGCAAGATCGCTGTACAGGTAGCCGGGATAACCCTTGCGCGAGGGTACGTCGCCGCGGGCCGTGGCAATCTCCCGCAAGGCTTCGCCATAGTTGGTCATATCGGTAAGGATCACCAGCACATGCATGCCCAGATCGAAGGCCAGGTACTCCGCCGCCGTCAGCGCCATGCGCGGCGTCAACAAACGCTCCATGGCCGGGTCATCCGCCAGATTGAGAAAGGCGACGGTCTGGCCGGTGATCTCCTCGGCAAAACGGCTGGCTACATCATGTTTCACGCCGATGGCGGCGAACACCACCACTAACCGATGATCGGCCGTATCGCTGTCGTTTCCACCGTGCAGATCCGGCCTGATCCTGGACTGGCGGGCGATCTGGATGGCAATCTGGTCGTGTGGCAGACCCGGCATGGTGAATATCGGCAGTTTCTGGCCACGAACCAGGGCATTCATGGTATCAATGGCTGAAATCCCCGTTTGAATGAAGTCCACCGGGTAATCCCGCGCCATGGGATTGATCGCCGCGCCATGAATGTCGCGCGCTTCACCCGTCAGCGGCGGGCCACCATCCAGTGGACGTCCCATGCCATCCATGCGCCGGCCAATCATGGATGCATCCACATTCAGGGTGATCGGCGCTCCCATGAAGCGGACTCTGTTGCCGGATTTGGCCAGGCCTGCCGTTCCTTCGAACACTTCCACCGTCGCCCGATCGCCATCCAGCAGCACCACCCTGCCCTGCCGGCTGCGTCCCGCCTGGTCCTCGAGATGCACGGCCTCGCCGTAAGCAATGCCGGACAGACCGGACAGCATGACCAGCGGGCCTTCAATGTGTTCCAGGCGGGTATGGATCAGGACATCCTTCATGCTGTGTCCGGCGTCCATTGCGACAACTGCTCCGCATCTTCGGAGGCTACCTCGTCCTTGAGCCGGATGATGGCGTCCAGACGGTATTTGCCCGCCAATTCCGTCACCGGCGCTTCGTCTGCGCGCATGGCCCGTATCGTACGCATGATCAGTTTAAGCAGCCCGGCTTGTTTTTCCGGGGATGCGTAGCGGTCCTTGTCATGAAAGGCTGATTGCTGCAGGAATCCGTCCCGTATCAGACGCTCGCCCAGCAACACCTTCCGGTGTTCCGGTGATAAGCCATCCTCGCCCATGATGCGCACAATGCGCTTGAGCTTGTCTGCCTCCAGCAGGATATGCATGGCTTCGTTGCGGTCCTCGTACCACCCGGCATCCAGTTGGTCCCACCATGCAGCCAGGTCCGCGGCATATTCCGAGTAGGATTCCAGGGGATGAATAGCCGGAAAAAAGCGTGCGTTGGCCAGGGCCTTGTCCAGGGCCCAGTAGGCCTTGACAAAACGCTGGGTGTGCAGGGTGACGGGTTCCGAGAAATCGCCACCGGGCGGTGACACGGAACCAATGGCGCTGACTGAGCCCTCGTCTCCCGCCAGGGTTTTGACCCGGCCCGCCCGCTCGTAGAATTCGGCGATCCGTGTCGGCAGATAGGCCGGGAACCCTTCCTCCGCCGGCATTTCTTCCAGACGTCCGGAAATTTCACGCAGGGCTTCGGCCCAGCGCGACGTGGAATCCGCCATCAACGCCACATCCATGCCCTGATCCCTGAAATATTCGGCTATGGTGATACCCGTGTAAATGGATGCCTCACGGGCGGCGACCGGCATGTTGGAGGTGTTGGCAATCAACACCGTACGTTCGATCAGGGAACGGCCGCTGCGCGGATCCTGCAATTGCGGGAACTCCGTCAACACGCCCGTCATTTCATTTCCGCGTTCGCCACAGCCGATATAGACGATCACATCGGCATCGCACCACTTGGCCAGGTTGTGCTGCGTCACGGTCTTGCCGGTGCCGAAGCCTCCGGGAATGGCGGCCGTCCCGCCCTTGGCGATGGGAAAGAAGGTATCAATGATACGCTGGCCGGTGACCAGCGGCAGGTCGGGCTTCATCCGGAGCGTCACGGGGCGTTTGCGGCGTATCGGCCAGTGCTGAAACATCAGGATATCGTGTTCCTTGCCATCCGTGGCGCTACGGATGCGCCCAATGGGATCATCCAGCCGGTACTCGCCCGATGAAACAATATGCTCAAGGGTGCCGGACATGTCCGGCGGCAGTAGAATCGCATGGCATATGGCCGGCGTTTCCTGTACATGACCCATGATGGCGCCACCCGAAAGCACCGCGTCCTGTTCCTGCGCCGGCTTAAAGCGCCACAGCCGGTCACGATCCAGTGCCGTTACGGATACGCCACGGGTAGTGAAATCACCGCATTCCCGCAGCAACAAATCCAGCGGCCGCTGGATGCCATCATAAATGGTTCCGATCAGGCCCGGACCAAGTTCCACGGACAATGGCGCGCCGGTATTGTGCACCGGCTCGCCAATCCGCAGGCCCGTGGTGTCCTCATAAACCTGCAGGGTAGCCTGATCAGGTGCGATGATAATGACCTCGCCTACGATACCGGCTTCGCCCACGGTCACCCGATCACCCATGGCAAACCGCCCGGGCTGATTGCAGACCACGACGGGGCCACTAATTTTAATGATTTCCGCTGATCTGTTCATGCCACCGCCGCCACAGGGTCGGCATCAGGTCATGCAACCGCCGTTCCCAGGAGGCATCCACCTCAATGCCGCGTTGCTCGTCCCGCAATACGGCGCCGCCAGGTATGGGCCGTGTCCGGACACGGATGTCCGTAAGCGCCTGCGCCGCCTTCCGCCAGGAAGGAGCAACCTCCAGCTCCATCTCCGCATCCTCCTGATCCATCTGCTTCCGAACTCGAGACAGCCAGGCTGTCAACCACGATGAAGCGCGGTCCTGCCGCTTCAGGGCATCGAGTATCTCTTCCAGCAGACTCTCCACACATACCTTTTGGCTGTCCCACAAGCGTTCCCGCGCATGTTGGGCGGCCTGCCGAACTCTACGCGCATTCCGGCGTGCCAGTTCGCGCGCATGCGCCTGGCGCCGCGCATCCAACTCGAGCTGCAATCGCTGACGGAACCGAGCCTCCAGTTCGGCGGCATTCGTTTCTTCCTGCAACCTGATCTCCTCCAGGCGCTGCGCCAGCTTCCGGTCGATCTCCGCAAGGAGGCGCTTCGGACCGTCTGCATTCACAAGCGCACGCTCCCTTGCCCGACCGCACGCCCGAGATGTTCCGCTAGGCGTCGCGTTTCCGCCAGGGGATCTGCCGGATCAGGCAAGCGCACGTAGTCGTCGTGATCTGCGGGCGGCGTCTCTTTCTCCCCCAGGATCAGCAGGCCGCCTTCCTCTTTCTGCCATGGCTGGATACCCAGCAACTGAAACAGCAGCGCCTCTTCACTGGTACCCAGCACACGAATGGATGAGGTCACAGGAGTGCGATGATGAGGAAGGAAATGATCAGGCCGTAGATGGCAATGCCCTCGGCCAGACCGACGAAAATCAATACGCGTCCCAGCATTTCGGGCTTTTCGGAAATGGCGGCGATGGCGGCGGCGCCCACATGGCTGACCGCAATGCCGGCGCCGACGCTGGACAGTCCGGTGGCCAAAGCAGCCGCCATATAATAGCCCCAGTGGGCCAATATGATTTCGTTAGCCGTAGCCACTGCCCGCGCTTCTGCGGGCAGCATGATGAACATCAACGTGGCTAATAATACAATGCCCGCCATAGCGCCACAGATACCCCACACCCATTTTTTGATTGATAACGAATAATTCATACCCACTCCTTCCTCATGTTCAATGGTTGAAACAATTGCCCCTTACCCACTACAAATTTGGTGAAAAATTCAAAGAAGTGCAAGCGCAGCGCCTGGATTGCCACCAACGCGCCCTCCACCACGATGATAAGACCATTGCCCATGACAAACGCACTCCAGGCCAGCCACGGCGCAAACGACAGCGATTCACTGAGCAAAACCAGCACGCTGGAAAGCGCCAGATGTGCGATCATAAAGGCCGCTACACGCACGAATGAAATTGTCTGAACGGTAAACTTTAGTGCAAATTCATAGAGCTCAAGCAATAGCATAAATAAACGCATGAATATATTTTCGCCTTGTGTGATGTATAAATAATGCACGGCCAGGGCCAGCATGCTTGCGATGCAGAAACCGGCGCCGAGCCGGAACAGCAGCGCGTGTGGATAAACGCTGCCTATGCCCACTCCGATCAACCCCAGATAGAATGCAAGTCCCAGAGGACCGAAATGCTCCCAAGTGATACTGGACCATCGTCCCATCCGCCAGGCATTGAACAGACCGAGCACCAGGCCGAGGGCGATGGTTGCCATACCCATCAGAATGCTGAGGGCGATATAGATAAGCGTGTGCTGCATGGGATGAAACCACAGGGCGGGCAGCAAGTCCTCATGTGAAAAGAAGCTGCCAAACAGGGTGCCAAAAAAAGCTGCGGACAGGCCGACAGGGATCAGCACCTGCGCGAAACGGCGCCATGCATCCTTCCCTGCCCTGCGACTCCATGCATGGAGGCATACGCCGGCAAGAAACAACACCATGCCATGCCCCAGATCGCCGAACATCATGCCAAACATCAGCACAAAACCGAACGCCAGTAACGGCGCCGGGTCCAGTTCCCGATAGCCGGTGACGGCAAACATCTGCATCAATGCGCCAAAGCCGTCCAGAGCGGCATGGCGCGCGAACTTAACGGGTACATCATCCATGGCCAGCCCGGATTGCTCCGCCGGAACCAGGCA
This sequence comes from Zetaproteobacteria bacterium, assembly GCA_036985955.1. Lineage (GTDB taxonomy): Bacteria > Pseudomonadota > Zetaproteobacteria > Mariprofundales > Mariprofundaceae > JAUZQZ01. Next base: position 19,561 of record BTQQ01000014.1, read on the forward strand.
CGCCGCTTCATGCTGTAATTGACTGCGGAAACGCTCCACCTCGGATGCAGGCGCCCAGCCATCGATCACCGCCCATGACTGGGCATGTCCAATGGAAGCCGCGGTGTCGAACAGTAATTGCCATTGCTGATCACTAAGCGTTAAAGGAAGCGGTGGCATCGGCTCCTGTCCTGTGGAGTAAAGATGAGTAGAAATCTCTTCGGGTGGCGCCTCGCTTCCTGCCCACAGGAACACATTATCTTCACCCTTCAGAGCATTGGCCGGCAAGGCGGAGATATCCGCTCCCTCTCCCAGGGCATACTGTAACAGCGTGTGCTTCGGCAGGCGGGCGAGCATGTGCAGATACACGCGTTGCCGCTCCTGCCGCCGTTTGGCAACAACGGCCTGTTTGAGTGATGATATATCCTGGGCGGAACCAAGCCGGCATTCCCGTACCGGATGGAAGGCGCCCGTGTCCGCCAGAAATTCCAGACCCTCGGCAAGCCGTGTCTCCGGCACAAACCAGACCAAGCGCCACATTTTCTGGGGAAACAGTGCCAATATCCTTTCTCCTTCTTCGACCAGTCTTCAAAAACGGGATACTAAGCTTCAAATGTAGTATAGCAGGTCTGATACGGGCCTGTGGCATAATCCAGCGCATTGCCTCACAAATAATGTAACCGAAGGGGTCGTGAATTTAGGATCGTTGCCTCATATTAAAAGTAACCGAAAGGAGGCTTTGATATGGGCAAGAAAGAGAACCGAATTTACCTTCAGGCGATTGTCCGCCGCTATCGACGGGCAAGTCGCGCAAACAAAGGTGTCATACTGGATGAGTTCTGTTCGGTCTGCGGCTACAACCGC
>BTQQ01000015.1:0-18768 GCA_036985955.1 Zetaproteobacteria bacterium
CCGGAGGACAGTAAATCCATAGCCGTGGCAATCCAACCCAGGGTTTGGATACGTTGTTTGCTTCCCAGTATGAGAATCATGTCAAAATCGCACCCGGCAATTTCAGGCGTGGATGGAATGTTTTGCCGTGACAGTTTCAGAGAAAGGTGCCGCATGTGCTGCTGTATTTGTAATTCTCCGGATAGGCAAACAAGTTCCGATAGCAGGGGATGTGGAAAGGCATTAAAGATGGCAACCCTGAGCGCAGGAGCTTCTTTTGAGGATTGATATTCCAGTAATTTGAGCCCGGTTTGGTAAAGCAGGCCAGCAGCAGCGTTCATTTAGCCCGGGCTAGGAGTCTGTCGGGCTTAGGGGAATCGTAGCGAGCAGGTAGGGAAGCGGCCCAAAATAGCATGATTTTAAGGCGCATAGTAGTAACTATGTAACGAAAAATCAGGATGTTTTGGGCCGCTTCCCTACCGCGCAGCAGATTTCTCATAAGTCCGACAGATTCCTAGATACTGAAGTTGGGTGCGGAAGCCGGTTGGTTTAATATGTCGGCCTTCCGGGCTTTTTCCAGACAGGAAGCCAGTGTAAGCGTTGCCAGATTCTGAAGGCAATTTTTGCGCATTTGAAGTATCAACGGTTGTACTACCTCCTGTTGCAGACGGCAGGAATCGTTGTCCGGGCTGCATGTTGTTTCAGGAGCGATACATTGGAGGATATCAAGCAGGGAAATGCGATGAGGGTTGATGGCAATCAGGTAACCACCACCGGCGCCGCGTCTGGATTCAAGAATTCCGGCAGAAACCAGCGCCTGTAAGTCCGGTTCCAGATAGCGTCGGGGGCAATGTAGCATGCAGGCCAATTGTTTGCCGGACAAAGGGGAATCGCTGGCTGCAATACGCAGCAATGCAGTGAGCAGAAAATGGACTCGGCGCGATCCCAGCAGGTCAAGCATGATGACTTCTTGCGAAATCATCAGCGTACCCATAGACGTGGAGTAAAAAGGCCACGGATGGGCTTTTTATGACTTCATCCAAGATTAACATTTTCCGGAACTACCGAAACCGCCTGCTCCGCGTTCCGTGGCATTCAGCGTTTCCACTTCCTTCCAGTCTGCCTGCGTGACCGGTGCGATAATCATTTGAGCGATGCGATCGCCATGCTGGATATGGAAGGGGTGTTGTCCGTGATTGATGAGAATCACACCCACTTCACCACGGTAATCGGCATCGATGGTGCCGGGGCTGTTCAGCACCGTGATGCCATGCTTCAGTGCCAGTCCGGATCGGGGCCTGACCTGGGCTTCATATCCGGCAGGCAAGGCCATGGCGAATCCTGTGGGGATGAGAGCATGCTCACCCGGTTGTAACACGATCTCTTCATCAAAGGCGGCGCGCAGATCAGCGCCCGCTGCATGCGTGCTGGTGTAGTGCGGTAAATCCAGCCCTCTACCATGTGGCAGGCGTTGGATATGTACGGTTAATTGATGTTGATTCATCGATCCATCCCCACGATTTGTTCAATGATCCGCGTGGCAAGCTGTTGCTTGGACATGCGGGAAAGCTGTTTTTCCTGATTGAGTGTTACCCACCAGCCGGCGGCATCGTTTTTCCCCATGCCACTGATATCGTTGGCAAAGATGGCATCCGCTCCCTTTGCCCGCAACTTATTTCTGGCATGTTCAATATGGTTGCTGTGTTCGGCGGCGAAAGCAATGATTTTCCGGGGCCGATTCGGCAATGCGGCGATATGAGCAACAATATCGTCGTTAGCGTCAAGCGTGATCGTGATCCGGGCTTTGTGTTTTCGTTTTAATTTTCCTTCTTCAGGTTCGGAAAACCTGTAATCACTGACAGCGGCGGTGGCAACGAACACATCGGTGCTGCCTGCTTCCCGCTCGCAGACGGTGAGCATTTCCTGAGCTGAACATGTATTATGCCGTTGAACAAGCGCCGATGTTGGCGGTGTTCCGGGACCCGCGACGAGTATGGTTTCTGCACCAAGTGCCGCGGCAGCATCAGCCATGGATGCGCCCAGCTTGCCGCTGGCACGATTGGTCAGGATACGCACATGATCCCACGATTCCCAGGTTGGGCCGGCATTGATCAGCCAGCGTTGCCCGCTCAAACGCTGCGGTTGCAGTAATGGACGCATGGCCTCCATCAGCGTTTCCGGTTCGCTCATACGGCCCGGACCTTCCTCGCCACATGCCAGTTGTCCCGGTTCCGGGCCGACGAAACGGATACCCTGTGCTTTCAGTGCCGTAACGTTTCGCTGCGTAGCGGCGGATTCCCACATGGAGACATTCATGGCAGGCGCCATCAGCACGGAGTTTTCACGGGTCTGAAATAATGTGGTGAGCAGATTGTCGCATATGCCATGGCTGAATTTGGCAATCAGGTTCGCAGTTGCCGGTGCAACAAGCAATACGTCGGCCCAGCGAGCGAGTTGAATATGTCCCATCCCCCGTTCATCTGTCAGGTCGAACAATTCAGTATACACCGTTTCGCCGGTCAGGGATTCAAATGTCATGGGCGTGATGAACTCACATGCTGCGGGTGTCATTACGCAACGTACTTTGGCGCCTTGTTTCATCAGTAGCCGAGCCAGTTCGGCTACCCGGTAGGCAGCAATGCCACCGCCGATACCAATGAGAATATGCTTGCCGGATAACATGCCTTAAGCCTGTAACTTTCCAAGTGTATTTAACACATCTTCTACATGTCCCTTCACACGCACCTTGCGCCAGGCATGTACAATCACACCCTCAGGGTTGATAATGAACGTAGATCGTTCGATACCACGCACCTGTTTGCCATACATGTTTTTCATCCGGATGACGTCAAACGCTTTGCACAATGACTCATCAGCGTCGGATATCAGTTGGAATGGTAATGCCTGTTTCTCCGCGAAGCGTTGATGGGAAGCCAGTGAATCGCGGCTCACGCCCACAATTAATGCGTCTACTCCCGAGAAATCGCTCTCCGCATCCCGGAATCCGCAGGCTTCGGTTGTGCATCCCGGTGTGTTGTCTCTGGGATAAAAATACAGGATCACCCATTGTCCGCGCAGGTCTGACAATTTGAGTTCACCTTCCGGCCAGGCCGGCAACGTAATGCCGGATGCCGTATCACCCGGATTCAGATTGTATTTACCCATAACGCGCCCCTGTAAATCTTTTGAGTTCGATATGATAGTCTCTCTTCCGATAACGTCGAGGAGTATAACAGTTATGAAGGTGTTATTGGCGGAACCCAGAGGATTTTGTGCCGGTGTGGATCGTGCCATTGCCGTTGTCGAGCAGGCAATTGCGATGTTTGGTACACCTGTTTATGTTCGCCATGAGATTGTGCACAATAAATTCGTTGTTGAAGAATTAAGGAATAAAGGCGCCGTGTTCGTCGAATCGGTAACCGATGTGCCCGATGGCGCACTTCTTATTTTTTCGGCCCATGGCGTCAGTCAGGCCGTTGCTCAGGCTGCTCGTGACCGGGGGTTGAAGGTGGTTGATGCGACATGTCCGTTGGTCACCAAGGTTCACATGGAGTTGCTTCGCCACGAACGCAATGGTGACCAGGTCATTTTGATCGGTCATGCCGGGCATCCCGAGGTGGAGGGTACGATGGGACAGGCGCCAGCGGGTGCAGTGCTGCTTGTTTCTACGCCCGACGACGTGACGCATCTTCAGGTTCATGACGCCAGAAAGCTGGCCTATGTTACCCAGACAACCCTCTCCGTAGAGGATACGGCTGATGTAGTTGCTGCGTTGAAGAAACGATTTCCCTGCATTCAGGGTCCCAAACGTGATGATATTTGTTATGCTACGACCAATCGTCAGCAGGCCGTGAAACAGCTGGCTTCACATTGTGAAGTGGTGCTGGTCATCGGATCGAAGAATTCATCCAATAGCAACCGTTTGCGGGAAGTGGCCGAGCGAGAGGGCGCGAGATCCTACCTCGTGGATGATGCGAATGACGTTCATACGGACTGGTTTGAAGGCGCCACATGCGTGGGGATTACCGCGGGCGCTTCTGCCCCTGAAGCGTTGGTACAGGGCGTGATTGCGTGTCTCAGGGATTCGGGCGCGGAAGGTGTGGAAACGCTGCGTACCATTGAAGAGCAAGTAACTTTCAGCTTACCGGAAGTGTTGCGCAAGCGCGCATCGTGCTAAAATGATATTGATGCATGGCGTCCGGAGAAAAGGAGATGATATGAAAAAACAGATACTAACCATTGTGATGGTGGCTGGTGTGGTGATGTTCGCCGCTACGCCAACATTTGCCTGTAGTACTGCGGGGCCGAATAAACATGTCGGGCAAGTGACGGCGGTGAACACCAAGGCGGGAACCTTTACCATTATGGATGCGGAAACACGAAAACCGATAACCTTTGCTGCTTCTGCCGGGATTCTCAAGGACGCGGCAAAAGCGAAGGGCTCAGTCATGGTGAGTTACGAACAATCAGATGGCAAAATGGTGGCGAAGGATATTCACTTCTAACCCATCGTTGTATTCATTGGTGGATCAAATACTTTGAGCCTGCTTCTCTGCATTGCCTGTATATGCTGCAGGCGTTAAGGCCATCAACTGTTGTTTTGTATCATCCGGAATGTCCAGGCTCTGAACAAAGGTGCGCAGGTTTTCGGCATCAATTCCTTTGCCTCGTGTGAGTTCCTTCATTTGTTCATAAGGATTAGGCAGACCATAACGGCGCATGACGGTTTGAACTGCCTCACCCAGTACCTCCCACGCATCATCAAGGTCTTTTTGCAGTTCTTTTTCATTGAGTTCGAGCTTACCCATTCCGCGCTGGACGGATTTCCATGCAAGCAGGCTGTGACCGAAGGCTGTGCCGAGGCTCCGCAATACAGTCGAATCAGAGAGGTCGCGTTGCCAGCGGGAAACAGGAAGTTTTGCTGCTAAATGTACAAAAATGGCATTCGCCAATCCCAGATTCCCCTCGGCGTTTTCAAAATCAATCGGATTAATTTTGTGTGGCATGGTGGAGGAGCCGACCTCTCCGGGAATAGCAATCTGGCGGAAATAGCCAATCGAAATATATCCCCAGATATCCCGGCAAAAGTCCATGAGTACGTTGTTGGTACGGGAGAAGGCATTACCTAGTTCCGCAATAAAGTCATGGGGTTCGATCTGCGTGGTGTAGGGATTCCATATCAGCCCCAGTGATTCTACAAAGTGTTTCGCGGTCATTTGCCAGTCCACGTCGGGATAGCTGATGAAATGGGCATTGTAATTACCGACAGCGCCATTGATTTTTCCCATCATGGGCACGGCCAGAACCTGTTCCCGTTGCCGCTTCAAGCGGTACGCGGTATTGGCCCATTCCTTACCCATGGTCGTAGGGCTTGCTTGCTGGCCGTGCGTGCGGGATAACATGGATGCACTGGCCATGGTGTGGGCGCCTTCGACAATTTTATCAATCAGTTCATCCACACAGGGGATCATGATCTCATCACGCGCGCGCTTGAGCATCAAGGCATAAGCGAGATTGTTAATGTCCTCGGATGTGCAGGCGAAATGCAGGAATCCGGATACAGCTGCCAACTCCGCATTACCGGAAATTTTTTCCTTGAGAAAGTATTCGACTGCCTTGACGTCGTGATTGGTATTAATTTCGATACTTTTCACGCGTGTGGCGTCTTTTTCATCGAAATCTTCGATAATGGCATCCAGTACTTTTCCGGCAGAATCGGAAAACCCAGGCACTTCATGGATATCCGGATGACTGGCAAGCATTTGCAACCAGTGGACTTCAACAGTTACACGTGCGCGGATGAGTCCAAATTCACTGAAGATCGACCGAAGGGGCGCGATTTTCCCCACATACCGCCCATCAAGCGGAGATAATGCTGTCAGACTGGAAACGTGCATATTTTTCTACTCCGGGCGGCGGAAGTGCCGCAAGCAGGGCATGCTGCTACTAACAACAACATAAATAAAGTCGCACACAGAGCCCCACAGACGGTTCGGACCAAGGCACGGTGCGCAGGGAATGGCCGAGCCCTTGCCAAGCGCCGTAACACGGAGCCGGGCCGCCTGTGGAACTCTCTCCGGGCGAGATGCTGGGCGGCCACCCGCTACGTTGCGCCGTCCTGCAATAGCTCGCTATTACCGCGCCGACGCGCCTTGCGGATTGACCGCTCAGCACCTCGCTGTGTGTGACTTTATTTATGTTGTTGTTAGTACAAGCTTGCACAAGAGGCAAACCGGCCATTTTTGGCTTGCGGCTTTTGCATGGGCAGCTTAAAGTCCATCCATGCGCAAGGTATGGGTAAGGGAAATGAGAAAATACTTGTATATAGCTTTCTTACTCGTCCTTATGGATGCGGGGCTACCCGGGGCCGTCGCCGCTGCCGATAAGCCTGCTACCGCAGCAAAAAGCGAACAGGCTGCAGAGGGTAAGACTAAAAAAGAAACAGCAGCAAACGCTGAACGTGGCAAGGAAATCTTCAAGAATATCTGTATCCACTGCCATCATACTGACTACGAAGTCAGCGTGGTCGGTGCACCCGGCTTGCGCGACGTAATGGACCGGTACACACCCGAATGGCAGGATCAGTGGCTTGCCAGTCCTGCCGCCTTTGCCAAAAAAGATAAAACAGCCAAAGCGCTTATAGAAGCCAATCCCTATGGACTGACCATGCCGACCTTACCTGAAATGCAGAACCCTCAGAGTCGCAAGGACGTGATTGAATTTCTGAAAACATTGAAGGGCGATTAGCTGCTTCGTAGATTGCAATCAAACCGGCGCCATACCGCCCGATGCTTTCAATCACTAACTGAACGATCCCTTGTCAACCCAAAGGTTATGCGGCAACGGTTGCCGGCACGTGTGCTCCTGCAACATAACCAGTGGTGCGCAACTTGTCTTTGCCAGCCAGCCTTGCCTGCATAGTGAAATTTCAATACAGTTCGGGTATGCGTACTCTGGCTTTGATCGCTTTTATAGGGTTACAACTATCCATGTTTACATGTGAAACTAATATTCACATAGACCACTTGAATGACACAACAAGCCAGATTGTCCAGTTGCACAATGGTGTAAACGGTCCGGGAACAGGTTTGATGGATCGGGCATGCCAGATTCATGCATCCCATGTGTTTACGGATCAGAAGCCCTTTATCATGGGCGACTCCGAAACATTCCCTGAACGAATTTATCACTTGGCAACACTAAACCTCGTTAACGTACCACATCTGATCGAACACCCTCCAAGATTTTTGCATAGCTGAGATTCGGGTTTAATCCGGATGGTTCGTAAACTGCCGCAATTATCGCGGATGTTTGTAGCTAACCTTCCGGATTAAGAAAATCATCGGATTTTTTGTGACCTGATTCTGGCACGTGCCAGACACCGTCTCTCAGCTTTCCCACCGATCAATATCTCATCACAGGGGGAAACTGTGCGAATTTATCATATTATCCTGGCGTGCTCGGGGCTATTGCTTCTACAGCAGTCCGCGTATGCTGAACCGATTACACTTGAAGAAGCCATGCAGCAGGCGGGTGATGTGCACCCCGAAGTGCGCATGGCCGAGCAGGGCGTCGCGGCGGCCCAAGGCATGTTGACCGAGAAGTCGGCCTATGCCTACAACCCGGAAGTGTTGATTGAACCACAGCGCAGGCGGCTGGCGGACCGAAGCAATATTACTACCGATTACTATATCACTCTGTCGCAGGGGATCGAGATTCCCGGCAAACGATCCAGCAGGAGCAAGGCGGCCAGAGCCATTCTGGATGTGGCGGAAAAAAGCACCGAGGCTGTACGCCAGCAACGCATGATCGCGGCCGCACGGGCGGCGGCAATGCTGGATTTTGCCATCCGGACGGAGAACGCTCGCCAACAACAACAGGACATTATGCGCCAATTGCTGGGAGCCGTGAAGCAGGGCTTCAAGGCCGGCGAAAAAAATATGCTGGATGTCAATCTCGCCCGTGCATCCTTCGCCAATTCACTATCCCTGGCGTCCAGGGCAAAGCAGTTCCGGCTGCAAGCCGATCAGGACATGGCCAATGCCCTGGGGCTGCCTGGCAAAAAAAGACATGGACTTCGCGTGATCGTTCCCTCCCTGAATCCAGCATGGGAACCACCCGAAAACGCTGTAGAACTGGCGTTGTCTTCCCGGCCGGATATCCAGGCCGTGAAGGCCAACACCAGGGCGGGCGAAGCCCAGGCGCAACTGGCAAGCCTGAACCGCATCCTTGATCCCACGCTCAGCCTGCTGGCAGGACGGGATACTAATGATCGCGTTATCGGTTTTGGCGTAAACATTCCTCTTCCCATACTCAATTCGCATACCGGCGCCTACAAGGCGGCCATCGCCGAGCGCGAACGCACACGAGACATGGAGCAATGGAGCATCGTAAAGCTGAAACGTGAGGTGACCACCGCTATCAATGAGTATGAGGTAGCAGCCCGAGCCCTTATTAGTTTCCGGCAGGGACAGGGAGAAGCGGCGGAAGAAAACATCCGTCTGGCCCAGATTGCCTATGAAAACGGTGAGATGGATCTCTCCGACCTTGTTATCTATCTCGACCGCAGCCTGCAGGCGCGTATTACCCGGCTGGAGCTATTCAACCAGACGTGGCAAGCCCGTATCCGCGTGGCCGAAGTGCTCGGCCATCCCAAATATATTCTCGAAGGAACACAATAATGAAATCACAAATAATCTTAATCATGGCGTTTGTACTTTTGATGGGTTCTCCCGCAATTGCCGGAGAGCGTGGCCATGATCAGAAAGAGGCCGGCCATGCTCATGAAAAACATGGCGATCATGAAGAAGGTGGAGCGATTAAATTGACGCCTGCACAGATCAAACAAGCGGGCATTGAAACGGAAATCCTGAAGCTTCGACCAAGAATTCAGACAATCAATGGACCTGGGAGCGTGACTTTCAATACTTATAAACTGGCGGATGTCACCACGCTGGTCGATGGCGTCGTTCATGCTCGCCATGTGCGTCTGGGTGATAAGGTCAAAAAAAGGCAAAAGCTTGTGACCCTCATCAGTTCAGCGCTAGCACGGGCCGAAGCCGATTATTTAAGGTCTGAAGCTGAACATCGTAAAAGTAAACTTGACCTGAAACGGCTTGATGGCCTGGCAAAAGAGAAAATCATTTCTCAAGCGCGTCTCCAGCAGGCAATCAGTATTCATCAGGCTGCCCATGCGAACCTTGCGGCTTCCCGTGCTGCGCTGGCCTCTTACGGCTTATCCAGAGGAAAAATTGATTCACTGATCAATTTAAGCCAATACGGTCAGCTAACACTTTATGCTCCAGGTTCAGGAACGATTGTGGCCGATGATTTTCGTATCGGACAACATGTTGCAGCCGGTGCGTTGCTCATGAGGATTGCTGATGAAAGGACTGTGTGGGTTGAGGCCAAGGTTCCCGAATCGCAACTTTCTCAAATCAAGCCAGGTCAGAAGGCGCGCATCCGAAGTAAGTCGCAATCAAAAGTTTTTTATGGATATGTGGCCAATATTCACCGCCAATTGGATCCGGTAACTCGCACCGGTGGTGTTCGTCTTGAAGTGGGAAACTCCAATGATGCCTTACAACCCGGCATGTTTGTCGAAGCCAGCATCGCGGTAGGCAACGGAGAACCCGTACTTCTGGTTCCCGAGAAGGCCATTCAGCGCCAAGGAAGTGAACTGATTGTCTTCGTTGAAGAAGAACCAGGAAAATATGAGCGCCGGGAGGTGAAGACAGGCAAAGCATCCATGGGTCTTGTTCCAATCCTTGATGGTGTAAAAGAAGGTGATTCTGTTGTCATTAACGGTGCATTCATTCTGGCATCAGAGTTGGCAAAAGCCGGCTTTGAAGCCCACAACCACTGAGGGGCTGCCCATGTTCTCAAAACTAATTGATGTGGCGATTAACAACCGCTTCCTGATTCTTTTATTGTTACTGGGGTCGATGGGCTATGCAATGTTTGTTGTGCCAAAGTTGAATCTGGATGCTTTTCCTGACGTTACCAATGTCCAGGTGACGATCAATACCGAAGCTCAGGGCCTGGCCTCTGAAGAGGTGGAGCAGTTGATCACCTACCCGATTGAGGCCGTTATGTATGCATTGCCGGATGTTGAAGAGGTACGTTCGATTTCCAAGACAGGCCTTTCCGTTATCACTGTTGTGTTCAAAGAAGGAACAGATATCTACTTTGCCAGACAACTGGTGTTTCAGAAACTTCAGGACGCCCGTCAGAACGTTCCGGTATGGGCTGGAACACCCAAAGTCGGGCCGAACACCTCCGGACTGGGCCAAGTATTCCAGTATATTATCAAGGCAGATCCGGGAGCCGGTTTTGATGCGCTCACGCTCAGGGCGCTGAACGACTGGGTGGTGAAGCTGATGCTGATGCCGGTTGGGGGCGTGACGGATATTCTTTCCTTTGGTGGTAAGGTGCGCCAATATCAGGTGCAGTTTAATCCCGATCAGTTGCTTTCTTACAAGTTGCATGTCAATGATGTGGTGAAAGCCATTGAAGCTAACAATCGCAATGCCGGTGGCTGGTATCTGGCGCAAGGTGATGAGCAGTTGGTGGTTCGTGGCGTTGGTTGGGTTCCCAGTGGTAAAGACGGGCTTAAAGCCATTGCCGCAATCCCGGTCAAAACAGTTAACGGTACGCCTGTTCGCATACGTGATTTGGCGACAGTGACCTTTGGCGGTGAAATTCGCCAAGGTGCTGTCACGATGGCGGAACGTGCTGAAGACGGTAGCATCAAACATCTTGGGGAAGTAGTTGTCGGCATTGTGCTGAAACGCTTTGGCGCCAATACGAAGAATACCATTGATGATGTGAAAGCACGGCTGGATATTGTGCAAAAGGCACTACCTGAGGGTGTCATCATTCAACCGTTCTATGACCAGTCAGATCTGATCAACAAAGCGGTATGGACGGTGGAAAAGGCCCTGATGGAAGCCTTTGTGCTGATCGTCGCCGTACTATTTCTGTTTCTGATGAATATACGCGCAGCAGCACTGGTGTTGCTGTCGGTACCCGTTTCTATCCTGGCAGCGCTTGCAGTGATGCAGCACTACGGCATCTCGGCCAATCTGATGAGTCTGGGTGGGCTGGCTATTGCTATTGGTATGATGGTGGATGGATCCGTAGTCATGGTAGAGAATATTTTCAACCACCTGGAGAAAACACCAAAGGGGGATCATGGCATCGCCCTGCGCATCACCGCGGCCTCAAAAGAAGTGGCGCGCCCGGTAGTGTTTGCAGTATCGATTATCTTGCTGGTCTTCACCCCCCTCTTTGCGCTGGAGGGTGTAGAAGGCAAGATGTTTACACCGATGGCGTTGTCCATCTGTTTCGCCATGTTTGCATCATTACTTGTGGCAGTTTTTGTGATGCCGGTACTGGCAACCTATGTGTTTACCAAAGGCGTAGTGCACAAAAAGAGCCCTGTATTGGCACCCATTGCCCGTGCTTATCATGGCCTGCTGAAATCTTCCCTGAAGGCTCGTAAAATGGTGATTGGCGGTGCGGCAGTGGCCTTTGTAATGACGCTTTTCACGGTTCCATTTCTCGGCACCGAGTTTGTGCCTGAACTGGAAGAGGGAACCCTTGCCATTCGCTTAACACTGGCTCCGTCTTCTTCACTTGAGTTTGCCAAAAGCATGGGTGAAAAACTGGAGCAGGTTCTGATTCAGAATTTTCCTGAGGTGACGTACGTTTCAGCTCGAACAGGGCGCTCGGAAATTGGTGGTGACCCGGAGCCCGTATCCAATGTGGAGCTTTTTGTCGGCCTGAAACCGGTTGCCGAATGGACCAGTGCAAGTGCGAGGATAGAGCTACAGAAGCTAATGCGTGAAAAGATGGAGGTGGTTCCGGGTGTGCTGATTGCCTTTACACAGCCCATCGCCATGCGTGTTGATGAGTTGATATCCGGCGTTAGGGCAGCACTGGCCATCAAACTTTTCGGGCCTGACCTGAAGGTGTTGGCAGAAAAGGGTAAGGAAATCGAAGTGCTTACAAAAAAGGTCAAAGGCACCCGCGATGTAGCCATGGAGCAGATTGAGGGTGAAGCCCAACTGGTTATTCGCCCTGATCGTGGCAAACTGGATCGTTATGGCATCCCGGTGGATGATGTGATGTCTCTGGTCGCGGATGCCATTGGTGGTGCAACTGCCGGACAGGTGATTCATGGTAATGAGCGCTACAATATCTATGTGCGGCTGGCCAAAGATTATCGTAACAGTATCGAAGCTATTGGTAGCCTGATTCTGCAAGCACCGGACGGCGCTTGGGTTCGACTCGAAGATGTGGCTGTCATCAAGGTGGAACAAGGCCCTCCTATGATCAGGCGTGACGATGTTCAACGGCGCGTGGTGATTCAGAGCAATGTTGAAGGACGCGATATGGGCAGCCTTGTGGCCGAACTGGATCAGCGCATTCAAAGTGATGTTAATTTGCCGCCGGGTTATAGCGTGGTGTTTGGCGGTCAATTTGAGAATCAGCAGCGGGCACAGGCCAAGTTGATGATTGTTGTGCCCTTGTCACTGCTGATGATTTTCCTGTTGCTCTATTTTATGTTCAACTCACTGGGGCAAGCAGCTCTGATCATGCTCAATGTTCCGATGGCATTGATTGGTGGAATTCTGGCACTATTTATTTCGGGGCAATATCTATCCGTGCCATCCAGTATCGGTTTTATTGCGTTGTTCGGAGTGGCTGTGCTCAATGGCGTGGTGCTGGTCGATGCGATTAACCGGCATTTTGGTGACGGTAGTGATGTGGATGAAGCCATTTGTCTGGGTGCTGAGAGCCGTTTAAGACCAGTGTTGATGACTGCCATGATTGCGGGTCTCGGCCTTGTTCCTCTGTTGTTGGCAACTGGTATTGGCTCGGAAATCCAGCGTCCACTGGCAACCGTAGTCGTCGGCGGTCTTGTTTCCTCTACAGTCCTGACGTTATTCGTATTGCCCTGTCTGTATGCAGTTTTCAGTAGTGAAAAACATCCGGGAGAGCCATGAAATGAAACCTGTCCATTCATACCAAGCGAATTTACGGGATAGGGCACTAGGGTTTGTTAACAGGCCAGGCCCTAGTTTGTTCCAAGAAACCCGGTGGCCTCAGGCCAGTTTCCCAAGAGCCTGGATTTCCGCATGCCACGTTCATCCCGGATTTGCAGATTTCCTCCAAGTTCCCCGTTCGGATGCAGAAAGGCATTGCCGGTGATTTGTTTTGTTCCGGTTTCCAGTTGCATGCGTGTGAACTGCAAAACCCTGCGCTCCAGATGGAAACGTGTAGTAAAGCGTGAAAATGGGACCGCTTCGCTTGTTTTCATACGCAAATCTCCGGCGGCAATCGTCAGTTTCTTGTCAACGGATTGCCAGCGGCCATGTTGAATCTCGATGTCGCCGTTGCCCCGCCATGCTGATTTCGTATGCCAGGGAAGTTCACCCTCCAGATCAGCATTCAGATACATATAGCCATCCAGCTTGGCGCCAAGGGCTTCGGAGAACCCTCGAAGCTTGTTAAGCCGGACAATGGCCATGCGCACAGGTCCTGAAAAGCGGACGGATTCGGGAGAGAGAATGAGGGATATCTTTGGGCTCTGAATGCTGCCGCCAGCCAGTTTACCACGGACTTTTCTGAGTGTGATGTGGTTACCCCTGGTGCGATATGCACCATACAGTCCACCCCATGTGTTTCCCATCCAGTCCAGGTCGATGTTGCGCAAACGCCCATGCAATTTGGCCTGGCCCATCCATGCGGGCAACGCATCGCCTTGCTTCCATGATAGTGCGGTATCCCGCAGGTTTATGTTGCCTTGCCTGGAAACCAGATTGATGACGCCATCCAGACGTGCATGTTGACCGGTGGTTTTCCAATACAGATTCTGCGTAGAAAGCACACCGTTTTGGATATTAACCAGCCCGTCCCAGGTGTTTTCCTTCGAGCCAAATGTATCAAGTTGCAGGCTTGCGCCGGATTTGGAGAACCAGTCCGCCAGAGGGGTTCCGGCCACGGGTTGAACGTGGCTGAAGCGGCCACGAATGGCGCCGTGCCAGTCCTTCATGGAATCGGGGAAAACGATTCCATTCTGTTTCAGCTTTGTCAGGTCAATCCGGATTTGTTCAGCCGAGATATATCTGGTTTTCCCTTGCCCGATCACCCATTGCATTTGTTCGGCACGACTGTCCCCCAGATCCATATTCCGGATGGAGAAAAGCGACCTGTTCCCACGCATGTCAAGCTGTGCCGTTATGTTGGCACGGACACCCTTGGGTTTTTCAAAGTGCCTGGCGTAGGCGAGTCGTGCCTGACTGCCATCAACCGAGAAGCCAATCTCTGTGTGTCCGGGATCCATGGATGCATGAACTTCAGCGTTGAGGATGCCTTTACCCCGAATATCGGGCGCCATTCCATTCAATTTAAGCAGAATATTGGCGAATGGAACCCATCCGTTGGCCATGTTTCTGACATGCGCATCGAGGTTCCATTTCTGAGCTGACCCGTGAAACCTCTCCAGTGCAATGTCACCGCTTTCGTCAGCCGGTTGAAAATGAACATTTTCCAATTCAAAATGTCCGGGGGCGCGGTAAAGCGCTTTCGGTACGGAGACTGTGGTGTCGGGTACGGAAATATCTGACCACGAAACATGATGTGAAGCCAGTTTTCCTTTGGCTGACCATTGCCCGTTTTTCCATGAGATCGATGCTTTTGCATCCAGTGTTCCCTTGACCGGAATATTCAGATTCATCGCTTTAAAAATCAGTGGGACTTCCGCGTTGCGGGTATCGATTCCGAAATTACAGCCCTTGCCATGGGTGCAATCTCCGGTGGTTGAAAACATGGCGTTTCGTCCAATTTGCAGAAATGCATCATGCCAGTTTAATCGTTGCAATCCCGTGCCTTCCACCTTACCGCGCCAGGTAATGGGTGGCATATTCTTAAGGCTTGCATGGATTTCTGCGTCCCCAAACAGGTTCCATTCCCGGCTGGTATTCGCATCAAAAGTGAGTGAGGTCTCAAAGCTGTCATAAGCGGGTTGAGGGAGCGCCAGTCCAGCGAGGAAGCCGTTCAGGAGAATATGTTTGGCCTTCAGTTTTCCGAAAGCCGATCTGCGTCCCTGTGCATCATACCGGATGCGCCCCTGTGTTGCGAGGTCTCCACCAAAGAGTTTGGTTTGCACTTCCCATGTTAACTCCTGTTCCCTGCTGATTCGGCGAACAGTGCCATCAAAATCCTGTGCAGCAATTTTACCGGTTATTCGAATACGGCCCTGCCGTATACGTATCCGTTTCAATGGTTTCGGCAAGGTTGTCATGGCAAGGTTTTTCATTTGTGGATGTTTGGAAAAATCCAGTACAGGATGGATAATTTCGACAGATTTTATGCTGGTTTTCCCATGCAATAAATGCCACACCGATAATCCCAGACGTATGCTATCCGCATGCAGATGCCATATCTGTTTCTCTGACTGAATATCTACATCCTGAATGCGCAGGCTAAGGCCCTGGAGCAGACTTAAGGATGCCGATCCGATTCGAATTTTCTGTCCGGACCATTGTTGCCATTGCGATTGAACGGAGGCGCTGAGTTTGTGTGGGTCAAGGCGCAGGAACAACACGCCGGATGCCGCAAGCAGCAAAACCACCAATACGGCTAGCGCCTTGCGCTTCATCTGGTGATCAGTCTTTCAGCAGTGCTTTCAGGCGCTGGTTGACCAGTCCCGGATTGGCTTTGCCCCGGCTGGCTTTCATGACCTGTCCGACAAAGAATCCGAACAGTTTGTCCTTGCCACCCCGAAATGCGGCAAGCTGATCGGGGTTTGCTTCCAGAACCTGATGAATCATCGCATCAATCTCGCCTGTGTCCGATACCTGTTTCAGGCCTTTTTCTTCGATGACGGTATCGGTATCGTGGCCGGTTTCCAGCATGGTATCCAGCACATCCTTGGCAATTTTTCCGGAAATGGTGTCGTCCGCGATACGGTCCAGCAATGAGGCCAGAGATTCCGGTGAAACCGGAGAGTCCGTGATGTCACAATCGGCCTCATTAAGCCGGCCAAGCAACTCATTCGCCAGCCAGTTGGCGCAGCGTTTGGGATCAGCCGGGTGGGCCGCAACCAGGGATTCATACCATGCCGCCAGTTCGTGCGTCTGGGTCAACACATCCGCATCGTAGACGGATAACCCGTATTCTGTTTCAAAACGCTTGCGCAACTGGCCCGGTAATTCCGGCATGCCAGCCTTGATGGCATTCACTTCTTCCTGTGAAATACGCAGGGGAGGTAAATCAGGCTCGGGGAAGTAGCGGTAATCGTTCGCTTCTTCCTTGCTGCGCATGGATCGGGTCTCGCCTTTGGCCGAATCAAACAAACGGGATTCCAAAGCGACTTCACCGCCATCTTCGATCAGTTCAATCTGACGACTCACTTCATAATCAATGGCCTGCTTGATGAAGCGGAACGAGTTCATGTTCTTCAGTTCGGTGCGTGTGCCAAACGGGGTGCCCGGATGATGAACGGACACATTGGCATCGCAACGGAATTGTCCCTTCTCCATATTGGCGTCGGAAACGTCCAGGAACAACACGAGTTGATGCAATTGTTTCAGATAGGCGATGGCTTCATCCGCCGAACGCATGTCCGGCTCGGACACAATCTCCATCAGCGGTACGCCCGCTCGATTCAGATCAATATGGGATATGCCATCTAAACCTTCATGCATGGATTTCCCTGCATCATCTTCCATGTGGATGCGTGTAATGCCGAGACGCTTCTCCCCATCGCCTGACGGGATGTCCAGATACCCGTGTTCTACAATCGGTACCGGCAACTGGGTGATTTGATAACCCTTGGGAAGATCGGGATAGAAATAGTTTTTACGGTCAAACTTTGATTCCAGATTGATGGTGGCATGGATCGCCAGGCCCGTTAGAACCGCTTTCTGTACCGCTTCCATATTCAGTATCGGCAATTGCCCCGGCATGCCGAGGCAGACCGGACACGTCTGCGTGTTGGGTTCCGCGCCAAATTCAGTGGAGCAACCGCAGAAGGCCTTGGTGGCGGTATTCATTTGCACATGGACTTCCAGTCCGATGACGACTTCCCAACTCATGCGGCATCTCCCTGTCCATCAAAGTCCGCAGGTGTTCTTGTATGCCAGTCCGTAGCTGCCTCATAGGCCGATGCAGCGGATAAAAGAACATCCTCGCGCCATGCAGGTGCAATCCATTGCAGCCCAACGGGAAGGCCGTCCGCAAAGCCACAGGGCTGCGAAAGCCCTGGTAAACCGGCCAGATTCAATGCGATGGTGAAGATGTCCGACAAGTACATGGTGAGTGGATCGTCGGTTTTTTCACCGATACGGAAGGCCGGAACAGGAGATGTTGGCGTGGCAATTACGTCCACTTGCTCAAACGCATCAAGAAAATCCTGACGAATCAGGGTTCGGACCTGTTGCGCTTTTTTGTAGTAGGCATCGTAGTAACCCGAGGATAGTGCGAATGCGCCGGTTAGAATGCGGCGTTTAACCTCCGCGCCAAAGCCTTCGTCACGACTGCGTGTATACATGTCGAGCAAATCTTCCGGATTCTCGCAACGATGACCGAAACGCACGCCATCGTAGCGCGCAAGGTTGGCGGAAGCCTCCGACGGGGCAATCACGTAATAAGTCGCCACGGCATATTCGGTATGCGGCAGCGAAATATCAATAATTTCCGCCCCCATTTTCTCACATTGTTTCAGCGCTGTTTCGACTGCTTCGCGAACGTCCGCATCCATGCCGTCAACGAAATACTCCCTGGGTTTACCGATCTTCATACCCTTCATGTCCGCAGGGTTGCACGCGTCCAACCAGTCCACGACAGGCGCATTGGCGACGGATGTGGCATCGCCGGAATCATGGCCGGAGATGATCGCGGTAATCATGGCGGTATCCTTCACGGTTCGGGTCATCGGGCCTGCCTGATCCAGTGATGAAGCAAAAGCAATAATGCCGCGCCGGGAAACACGCCCATATGTCGGCTTTAGCCCTGTAATGCCGCATACCGCGGCAGGCTGGCGGATGGAGCCGCCGGTGTCGGTGCCCAGTGCTGCCGGGACAAGGCCGGCTGCAACAGCCGAAGCCGAACCGCCGGAGGAACCACCGGGGATACAATCGGTGTTCCACGGATTGCGGCAGGGGCCATAAGCGGAGGTTTCGGTGGAGGAACCCATAGCGAATTCATCCATATTGGTTTTGCCCAGAAGCACGGCGCCGGCTTCCTTCAACCGGGTGATGACATGTGCATCATAGGGTGCATGGAAGCCTTTCAGAATATTCGAGCAGCACGTGGTCGGGCCGTCCTGTGTGCAAAAAATATCTTTCACCGCAATCGGAAGGCCTTCCAGGGGCCGTGCATCATGTTTTGTACGGAAGGCATCAGAGGCATCAGCCTGGGCCAGCACCTGCGCGGGATCGATATGTACGAAGGCATTCAATGTGCCATTGTGGTTGTCAATACGCTCCAGAACATTTTGCGTAATCTCACGGGCGGATATTTTTCCGGCATCCAGGCGGGATTTCAAGTCGGACAGGGTCGGGAATGGCATTATTCAATCACCTTCGGTACAACGTATAACCCGGATTCGGTTTCCGGCGCGGATTTTTGTAGCGCTTCGCGGCGATTCGTATTGGTGACCACGTCGGCACGCAACGGCATGGCAGCATCGTGTGGATGCGCTGTTTCAATCACGCCTTCGGTATCCACTTCCTGTAACTGGTCAACATAGCCGAGAATGTTGGAGAGTTGCGGCCCCAG
>BTQQ01000016.1:0-17881 GCA_036985955.1 Zetaproteobacteria bacterium
GCTTTCTTTGGAAGGGAGCGATAAAGCTCAACCCGGTCGCCATCACGCAATATGGTTGCCATGGTAACCAGTTTTCCAAGCACGCCAACCTTGTGGACGGAAAAATCTATCTCCGGATATTTTTCAAGCAGATGACTCATGGAAATTGCCTCTTCGACCGTCGTTTCCTCCGGCACATCCATTTCCTCCAGCGTCTGTTGATGTGGAAGCGCATAAGCAACAGTGATATTCATGCATCCTCCTCAGTCTCTTACCTGCAATATCTCATGCAAAACGTACAAATTTTTCTACCACAAAATCACAAAACACGAAGAATATAGAGAAAGACGCACAAGACAAACCCATGCAGGATTGATGCGAGTGAATTCAATCGAATGCTTTTACTTTGTGCCTTCGTGCCTTTGTGGTGCTTCATACAACGCCATGGCCCGCTTCTCAAATACATGTGCCATGGTCATGCAGGCATGACCGAAAATCGGGGATGCCACCATACCCAGCATCATGCTCTTGAACTCGAATTCAATGGAGAAATGAATGCGGCATGAGGTTTCACCGGTTTCCTCAAACGACCATACGCTCTCCAGGAAACGAAACGGCCCTTCCAGCAAGCGAATCTCAACCAGCTTGTTCGACACGAACCGATCCACGGTTCTGAACGGCTGCCGGATTCCCTTGAAATCCGCCACCAGTTCCGCGGTCAGGACATCATCCTCACGGCTCAGGATACGTGCCTCCGCCACCCACGGCAGGAACTCGGGATAGGCGGGGATATCCATCACCACACCAAATACATGCGCGGCCGGGCAGGCGAGTAAACGTACATCGTCATAACTGGGCACTAGTGTCCCTTCCCTCGCCCACCGTATGGATTATCCGTTGCTGAAAACTCCAGACGGACCGGAACGCCGGGAAGATTGAAACGCTTACGAAAATCACGCTCCAGATAGCGGCGATACGTCTTTTTCACCGCCTTGGGGCGATTGCAGAATATCTTGATAGCGGGCGGTGCTGTGGAAACCTGGGTACAATACTTCATACGTACCGCAGCTCCGCCATCGCTGGGTGGCTGTTGCTTCTCCTGCGCTATTGTAAGCCAGCGATTCAACTCTCCTGTATTCAGAGTTATCCGGTTCCGCCGGGCGGCCTGTACCGCATGTTTCAGTAACCCCTTCACACCCTTGCTCTGTTTCGCGGCAATACGGAACACTGGAATATCCGCAAGACCGCGCATACGGAAATCCAGACGTTCGGCATAACGTTTCCATGCCTCATCATCCAGCAGGTCAACTTTGTTCACTGCAACCAACAGCGCACAGCCTTTTTCCTGTGCCAGGCCCATCAGCCGCATATCCTGTTCGGCCACGCCTTCACTGCCATCCAGTAGCAGCATCGCGGCATCGGCCCGTGCAAACGCCTGTTGCGCTTTTACGCGCGCCACGAATTCGATGACATCGCTGATTCGCGCATGCCGCCGTTGTCCCGCCGTATCCACCAGACGCACCACCCCTTCGCTTTCCCTGTCCACAGATTTGTCCACATAGGGCATGTCCACATCCACGGCATCGCGCGTGGTGCCTGCCTTGGAGCTGACCACCATACGTTCCCGGCCCAGCCATGCATTAATCAGTGTAGATTTTCCAACGTTCGGGCGGCCTATGACAGCAAGACGGGCAATGATATGGTTTGCCGGAATGTCACTCACACCTTGTTCGGATGATTCCTTTTTGGGCAACCGTTGATCAAGCATCTCCCGTAACTGGCGAATGCCCTGTCCATGCAATGCGGACACCGCAACCGGATCACCCATGCCGAGAGAAAAGAACTCCGCCGCCATATCCGGCTTTTCGGCCTTGTTAACCACCAGCACCACATTCATATTCTGGCGGCGCAGCTTATCCGCCACCGACTGGTCCACCGGAGTTAAGCCTGCCTCGCCATCCACCACAAACATCACCAGATCGGCCACATCCAGCGCGGCTTCCACCTGCTGTTCAATGCAGGATTGCATATCACGTTGTTCGGGTGCGTCACCGGAATCTTCCTGGCCAATACCACCCGTATCCACAAGCGTCACCTTGCGTTCACCCAGCCGCCATTCAGACTCCAGCCGATCTACGGTTACACCAGGCCTGTCGCCAACAATGGCTTTGCGTTGCCGAATCAAACTGTTGAACAGGGTTGATTTTCCAACATTGGGGCGACCCACGATGGCGATCACCTGGAGGGCTTCACCCATAAAGGTACGTCACTTAATACAACGACTCAGCAGAATTGATATAACTACTCAGATTGCCCATGATTTGTTCGAGAGCAAGGAAAACACGCGCAGTTTGCTCCTGCAAATGAGCATGTTTGACGCAGTTATCGGGCAAATCAGGGGTGAACTGAGTAGTTATCATCGAATCAGGTAGAGGCCGCCCAGACTGTTTCGAATCAGGACGCCGCCGGGAACAGCGACCGGCGTCCTGTCCATGCGGCCAGGGAGACCCAACACGCCAATCTTGCGTCCATCAGAGGTGAGTGTATAAACATATCCATGATCATCGCCGGCAAACAGCCTTCCCTGTGACAAGGCAGGTCCAACCAGTTCACCCTCGCTCAACTTCTGCCGCCAGAGCGTTTCACCACTGGTCGCATCCAGAGAAACAATCGCGCCATCACTGGTCGCTGCAAGCAAGCGTCCTCCTTGCACTATCGGTGTGGATTTCAGCGATAAATTCCGCTGCCAAAGCCGTTGGCCGTCCGTGGCGGACAAAGCAATCACATCTCCCTGATAGAATGATACAATCAGGACGTTTCCGGCCAACACCGGATCGGTAATAGGAACTTTCATCTCACTCAACGTAACGGCGCTCGTATCCAGCAGGAGTTGCCGCCGCCAAATCAGGTCGCCTGAATCCACCCGCAAGGCCACCACATCACCATTGGTAAAGATAGCGTAAACCGTATCCCCGAACACACGCGGCGCAGCCCCCTGATGCATGGTCAAACCACCTGGCTGACCAGCGTAACTCCAGCGCTTCTCTCCCCCGGAGGAAAACCGATAGATACGATTATCAGCAGTTTGCACCATGAAATCATTCCCTGCTTTGACCGGATGACCTAACATCACTGAAGACAATCGTTGCCGCCACAAAATGCGGCCAGCCTGAAGGTTTATGCCATAGATCGTTCCGTTCACATCTCCAAGCACCACCAGCTCCGGATTCAACACCAGAGCCCCCGATTCACATGCGGCTTCAATAGCAATGCGGCGTAATTCATTGCCATGTAAATCATAAACACGCACACGCTCATCCCGGCCACCAATGACAATTTCATTCCCCGCAAGAGCAAGCTGGGAAAAACCTGCTGGTGACATGGGGCGGCGCTGATCCACATCCACAACCCAGGCCATATCCAGGCTGGCAAGAGGCTTCACCACTGGCTCTTCCGCTGTGTTCTTTCCCGTCACTGAAGTGTTTTCCTGTATTTCCGGTGCAGATGCACAGGCAGTCAACATTAGAAAACAACCTATCCAGACGGAAAGATTGCGGGAACCATGTCTCATTGCTTGGACGCACCCGCGCCGGAAGAAGACTTGAGTTCCGCCAAACGCTTTTCGATATGTTTCTTCAACCCCGTATCGTGTGAAACGGAATTCAATGCCTGTTCAAGATGAGCTATGCGATCTGCATCATTTTCGGAAGCCTCGGCCAACAAATAATGGCGCAATTGCTCGTAATCCTTGCCCACGGATTTTTCCAGAATTTTCCTTGCCTGCGCCTTATCGCCTTTGCGCAGCCAGGTCCGGGCCAGATCAAGCTGTGCCTGCCAGCGCATCTCCCGATCCACCGTCGAACCTGAAAGCAAGGCTACAAGGTGCTGATCGGCATGCTCCTGATCCACTTTGGCCAGAAGGAGTTGCGCCATGCCACCATAGGCGGTGCTGGCGTAATCTTTCACCACTTTTTCCAGCAAAGCGCGTTTGGCATCTGTGTCCGCCGAATTCAGGGCCTGATGGTAGAGTGTGGCAGCCGATGCGCGTTGCGTGGCAATATGCTGTCGCCACAGGCTGGCGCCCACAATCACGAGTAGCAGGGCGACGATAGCGGCAATAATTTTCTGTTGATTTTCCTGAGCCCATGCAGTCAGATGCGCCGAACGCATATCGCGCTTTAGCTCATTCATTTCTTCCTGGCTGACACCGGCTGGGCTTGGCTGTGGTTCCTTTGGTGGACTGGTCACGTTGTGTTTCCTCTCAAATTACATCTGATTTTTGGGCTTGTGCAAGCTAAAGCCGACCCATGAAGTGTCAATGCTCTTGGGTATCTTCGGCAATCATTCCCGGAGGCTTACGCCCCATCATTACCTGCAACACACTCTGCACCAGGGCCGCCATCGGAATGGCAATAAATATACCCAACACGCCCCACAAGCTGCCAAACACCAGAATGGCCACAATAATGGCGATGGGATGAATATTCACCACTTCGGAGAACAACCACGGCACCAGCAAATTGGCATCCAGCGCCTGCACCACGCCGTAGGCAATCAGGGCATACAGGGTGGCGTCAGAGACTCCCCACTGGAAGAATGACAGCAACACCACCGGTATCGTCACCACGGCAGCTCCCACAAAGGGAATCCATACTGAAATACCGGTCAACGCTCCCAGGAGTGGCGCATATTGATGTCCACACCACAATAAAACCAGCCAGGTGACCACGCCAACCACAAACATTTCCCAGAATTTACCACGGATATAATTTCCAATCTGAATATCCACCTCGCCCCAGACCCGGTTAAGCAGCACGCGGTGGCGGGGCAGGAACCGCTGCCCCCATGCGATCAGAACCCCTTTATCTTTAAGCAGGAAAAATACCAGCACCGGCACCAGAACCACATAGACAAGCAGGGTAATCAACCCCGGAATGGAGGCCAGAGAAAAAGAAAAGACCGCTGCACCCCATTCCTGCAGTTTGCCGACCACAAGCGATGCCAGACGTTGGACGTAATCCGGATTAATCCAGCTGGCATACTGGTCTTGCAGCGTGTGCAGCGAATCGCGCAGAGTGGAAACATAATGTGGCGCCTGCGACACCAGGCGACCGACTTGTTCGCTCAGCAATGGCACGACAGCCAGCAAGGCAAACAGAATAAACAGAATTGCGCCTGCACCGACCAGGAAAATACTGATCAGGCGAGGCACGCGGCAACGCCCCAGAAGGTCCATCACCCCGTCCAGAACATAGGCCAGGGCAATGGCCACAAGAACGGGTGCAAGCGTATCGCCGAACAGCGCAAGCAACCCGAACAGCACCAGAAGGGATGCCATCAGCGCAACCATCTCGGTGTCCGCGAGTTGCCGATCCACCCATGTTTTTATGGCTTGCAATGTCCTCTCCCGCTCTCAGACCGTCCTGGGGGCAGCCCCAGAGCGACCAGCACCGCCGCCGCCAGCGTAGCAAGCAGATGTAAAATAGAGACCACGCCATGCCAGATGCCGAACTCGACCCGTTTTGGATCACCCGCCGGCAACGCATCTATCGAACCCATGGCTAATTTCAGTTCCTCCATGACTGGCGACAATAGAAACTCGTTAAACCCCACCAGACATGCCACAGCAACCAGCATGGCCCAACGCCAGCGCCCTACGCCCCGCTTCCACCAAAAGACGGTTACAGCCAGCAACAACAGCAGGATACCACGGTTGGTGATGTGAAAAATGTTTCCAGCCAGATGTCCTGCCAGCGCATGGCTGTCCAGGTTGGCAAACAATACAGGCACAACCACGTACCCGGGAACGACCAGAAGCGCCAGCACCAATGCCAGCGACAGCCGTACCGATCCCGCCCGAAGGCACGCCAGCGAGAAACAGGGACAATCAGTGTCCTGTCCCATAAAAGAGCGCACCATCAGAGCCACCCCAGGGAGTCAAGGCAAGGCGCGTCCCGCAGGCAATGGCATGCCCTTGGTAAGGGGCGCAACGCAGCCTTGGCTCCCTGGGGTGGCTCCCTTCGGGCGAGTTCTGGCGGGCGTGCGGCTGCGTTGTGCTCGTTTGAATTGGCCACAGCCAGTCCCGCACTCGCACGCCTTGCCGCACATCCCGCCAGAACTCGCTGATGGTATGCTCTTTTATGGGACAGGACACTAGACATAACGGACATCCTGGATCTCGTATTCACGCTCGCCGCCGGGCGCCTGCACAATAGCTATATCACCGGTCTCTTTACCAATCATTGAGCGGGCGATAGGCGATGTGATGGACACTTTATTCTGTTCAATATTGGCCTCGTCCACACCCACAATCTGATATTTAACTTCCACACCGGAATCCATATCAATCAGTTCCACCGTAGCACCAAACACAATCTTGTCCGAATGAATGCTGGACGGATCAATCACATGCGCACGAGCCAGTTTGTCCTCAATATTGCTGATACGTCCCTCGTTGAAGCCCTGCTCTTCCTTGGCCGCATGGTACTCGGCATTCTCGGACAGATCGCCATGTGCCCGTGCAGTAGAGATCGCTTCAACGATCTGGAATCGTTTTTCGCCCTTCAAAAACTTCAATTCTTCTCGCAAAGCTTCAGCGCCCTGCTTCGTCATTGGAACACGTTCCACTTGGTTCAACCTCCGTGATATGCTTGAATACTCTTGACTTCCATCAGGCCCACGGAACTCAGGATTGCCTGCGCCGCGGCCAATCCCCCCGCCATGGTAGTAAAATAGGGAATGGCCTGATCCAGCGCCGCCTGCCGAATGGACTTGGAATCAGCAATAGCCTGTACTCCTTCCGTTGTATTGACAATAAGATCGACATCGCCGGAAAGCAAGAGATCGACGATATGCGGGCGCACGCCGTCAATCACCTTGGCCACATGCGAACTCGCCACACCCGCTGCCTGCAAGGCTGCGTGCGTCCCCGTCGTGCCGAGAAGATCGAATCCTGCCGAAACCAGCATCCGTCCCACACGAACTGCGGCTTCCTTGTCCACATCCCGTACCGAAATAAAAACTCTTCCCGTATCAGGAAGACGGCACCCCCCGCCCAACTGCGCCTTATTAAAAGCGGTGGGGAAATCACCTGCAATGCCCATCACTTCGCCGGTAGATTTCATTTCGGGTGACAACAGCGGGTCAACACCACGGAATTTTACAAACGGGAATACTGCTTCCTTTACCGCACGATACGTTGTTGGTTGTGGTACTTCATCCAGCCCAAGATCATCAAGACTTTGCCCGGCCATGATACGCGCTGCCATTTTCGCCAATGGTACCCCTGTAGCCTTGGACACGAAGGGAACGGTGCGGCTGGCGCGCGGATTGACTTCCAGCACATACAAATCGTCTCCCTGCAGCGCGAACTGGATGTTCAGCAAGCCCTTTACATTCAGGGCCAGACCCAACACCTCCGTCTGGCGGCGAACCTCGACAATGGCATCATCGGAAATCGAATGTGGCGGCAGGCAGCAGGCCGAATCACCGGAATGCACACCTGCTTCTTCAATGTGTTCCATGATACCGCCAATGACCACCCGTTTCCCGTCGCAAAGGGCATCCACATCCAGTTCAATGGCCTGATTCAGAAAACGATCCAGCAATACCGGGTGATCGGGGCTGACGCTGACTGCCTCTTTCATATAGCGCAGCAACCCCGCCTCGTCATGCACGATTTGCATGGCACGCCCACCCAACACATAGGATGGCCGCACCACGACCGGATACCCTATCTTTATAGCTATTCCCAGCGCCTGATCCACCGATCTCGCCGTGCCATTTTCAGGCTGGAGCAATTCCAGTTCGTGCAACAGCTTCTGAAAACGTTCACGATCCTCGGCCAGATCAATCATATCCGGACTGGTGCCAATCACCGGCACGCCCGCCGCTTCCAGATCTTTTGCCAGTTTCAGCGGCGTCTGGCCACCAAATTGAACAATGACACCATCCGGTTTTTCAGTTTCAACAATCGCCATCACATCTTCAAAAGTCAGCGGTTCAAAGTATAGCCGATCGGACGTATCGTAATCGGTGGATACCGTTTCGGGATTACAATTCACCATGATGCTCTCGAAACCGTCCTCGCTCAGGGCAAAAGCGGCATGCACGCAACAATAATCAAATTCAATCCCCTGCCCGATACGGTTCGGGCCGCCACCCAGCACCATAATTTTCTTCTTGTCCGTTGGTCGTGCTTCACACTCCTGCTCATACGTGGAATACAGGTATGGCGTGTGCGCCTCAAACTCGGCCGCACAGGTGTCCACTCGCTTGAATACAGGCGCAACACCCGCATCCATCCTTACCCTGCGAACATTGGCTTCATCCGCATCCATCAATTGCGCCAGCCGCATGTCGGACAGCCCTTCGCGCTTGGCCTCCCGCCATTCCCCTGCCGTCAATGTTGCCGCATCTCGCCCGGCAAGCCGCTGTTCCAGCGTAATAACAGCAGCAATTTCACGCACAAACCAGGGATCGATACGGGTAACGTTGACAACACGCTCCTCTGACCAGCCCCCCTTTTCTCCCAATCGCAAAGCCTCGCCCAGCCACCACAAACGCTCCGCGCCCGGCACGGCGAGCTTCTCCTGCAAGAACACATCTTGCTCGACATCGTCCGGTATGCTCCCGTCAAAACCGCATGTGCCTGTTTCCAGACCGCGCATGGCCTTGCCCAGCGATTCGGTAAATGTACGGCCAATGGCCATGACTTCACCCACCGATTTCATCTGCGTGGTCAACCGGCAATCCGCCCCCTCAAACTTCTCAAAGGCAAAACGCGGCATTTTGGTGACGACATAATCAATGGTCGGCTCAAAAGCAGCGTATGTCTCACCCGTAATATCGTTACGAATCTCATCCAGCGTGTATCCCACGGCCAGCTTCGCCGCAATCTTGGCAATAGGAAATCCGGTCGCCTTGGAAGCCAGGGCCGAGGAACGCGACACGCGCGGATTCATTTCAATCATAATCAGACGGCCATCTTCCGGATTAACAGCAAACTGCACATTGGAACCGCCCGTTTCGACACCGATCTCGCGCAGGCAGGCTATCGAGGCATCACGCATGCGCTGATATTCCTTGTCGGTCAGCGTCTGCGCCGGTGCCACTGTAATCGAATCACCGGTATGCACCCCCATCGGATCGACATTCTCGATGGAACAGATAATGACGCAGTTATCGTTGGCATCCCGCATCACTTCCATTTCGAATTCCTTCCAGCCGATAATGGATTCCTCGACCAGAATTTCATCTGTCGGACTGGCATCCAGACCGGAAGCCGCAATCTGTTCAAACTCCTCAGGGTTGTAGGCAATACCGCCACCGGAACCGCCCAGTGTAAAGCTGGGCCGGATAATCAGCGGATAACCGATTTCTTCGGCAAACGCTCTTGCATCTTCCATTGAATGCGCAAAATTCCCGCGTGCCATTTCAAGACCGATGCGATCCATGGCCTGTTTAAACTGCTCCCGGTCTTCGGCTTTATCAATCGCCTCCGGCTGCGCGCCGATCAATTTGACGCTGAATTTTTCCAGAATCCCGTTTTTATTGAGTGAAAGTGCTGTATTCAATGCCGTCTGCCCGCCCATGGTCGGTAAAATTGCATCCGGACGCTCTTTTTCAATAATCCTGGCTACTACTTCCCATGTAACCGGTTCGATATAGGTTGCATCGGCAAAATCAGGGTCCGTCATGATGGTGGCGGGATTGGAGTTCACGAGAATCACCCTGTACCCGTCTTCGCGCAAGGCTTTGCATGCCTGCACACCGGAATAATCGAATTCGCAGGCCTGACCGATGACAATCGGCCCGGCACCCAGAATCAGAACAGACTCAATGTCATCGCGGCGGGGCATTATTCGGAGGCTCTCCTTGCTGAAAAAAGGCGAATCAACGCTCCGCCAGGCAGGGACGAAGCATACGGAAAGCAAAGCTGGATGCCTACCTCGGGTTCAATCAAATGAAAAAAATACAATCCATGTCAAGACCCGTCACCAAGGGATGAGGAAATGCTCGGGCGCTTGAACGAGGCGGTCACCGAACTGCATGTGGGATTCTGTATATAGTCTTAATTAATGTAGTGGTTGGTAGTCCTTTCCCAATGCATGCGCAACGCCACGGTGCGTGACATGGCCATCCCATGTATTCACGCCACGGGCAAGCGCGGCATCTTCATACACAGCATCCATGCCTGCGTTCACCAGATGCCGAACGTAGGGAAGGGTTGCGTGCGTTAACGCCTGGGTGGCACTCACCGGCACGGCGGCTGGAAGATTGGGCAGGCAACAATGCAAGACGCCTGCCTCGGCATACACCGGTTCATCGTAGCTGCTCGGACGGCTGGTTTGTGAAATGCCTCCCTGATCAATGGCCACATCCACAAACACACCCCCGGCCATCCGTTCCAGATACGACGGAGTGAGCAGGAGCGGCGCGTGTTCACCCGGAATCAACGCCGCGCCAATCAGCAGGTCGCACGTTTCCAGCGCCTCGAACATCAGTTGCTCGGCAAAGAAACGTACATCGCAGGCCTCACCAAACCCTGAGAATCGCTGCCTGAGCCGGGATACGCAGTCCGCACTGGCATCCAGAATCTGTACCGACGCACCCATGCCCAAAGCCACCTCCGCAGCATTGCAGCCAACATTCCCGCCGCCGAGAACCAGCACGTGTGCAGGCTCGACGCCATCAACCCCACCCATCAACACACCCCTTCCCGGATACGGCGTTCCATTCTCCTTCTGTAATAATGATGCGCCGATCTGGGTTGCCAAACGCCCGGCAACCCGGCTCATGGGCGCAAGCAACGGTAAACTTCCATCGTTCATCTGTACGGTCTCATAACCAATGGCGCGCACGCTCTTTTCCAGCAATACATCCAACAATTCCGGCACTGCGGCCAGATGCAGGTAGGTAAAAAGGTATTGTCCGGGCCTCAGATGGATATACTCTTCCGGTAACGGTTCCTTGATTTTTAGCACAAGATCAGCCGCCCACACCTCCTCGGGCATTGCGGCAATACATGCACCTGCAGCTTCATAATCCGTATCGGAAAAACCGCTTCCTACGCCCGCTTCATGCTCCACGCACACTTTATGTCCGTCCTGCACCAGTTGCCGTGCGCCACCGGGGGTGATCGCCACGCGATGCTCGCGATTCTTGATTTCTCTGGGAATGCCAATAATCATGTTTCCAGCCACCTGTTCGTCGGTTAGGTTTGGCAAGATTAACCGACTCAATCGAAAGGACAATATATGCCTATGATGCTCAAGCCCGTGATGATGTCCGGCAAGGAAGTTCTGCCCCTGATCGAGGGAGGCAAGGGCGTTGCCGTGTCCAACGGGGAAAGTTCCGGCGCATGGGCCGCGGCAGGTGGTATTGGCACATTTTCGGCGGTCAATGCGGATAGCGTGGATGAGCAAGGCAATATCATCCGTACCGTTTATCACGGCAAAAGCCGTAAGGCACGCTTTGAGGAACTGGTTAGTCAGGCGATTGCCGGTGGTATCAGTCAGGCGAAAATCGCCCATGATGTAGCTGGTGGCGAGGGTCGCATTCATGCCAATGTCCTGTGGGAAATGGGTGGCGCCGAACGTGTGCTTCACGGCGTACTGGAAGGTGCCAGGGGACTGATCCATGGCGTCACCTGCGGCGCCGGCATGCCGTTCCGTCTGGCACCCATCGCGGCCGGATACAAGGTGTATTATTATCCTATCATTTCTTCGGCCCGCGCCTTTCGCGCCCTTTGGCTCAGATCCTATCGCAAGTTTCCGGAATGGCTCGGTGGCGTGGTCTACGAAGACCCGTGGCTGGCCGGTGGACACAACGGTTTATCCAACGCCGAGGACCCGGAAAAACCGGGCGATCCCTATCCGCGCGTCGCCGAACTGCGCAAAGCCATGAACGAGCTCGGTCTGCAAGATACCACCATTATCATGGCAGGCGGCGTCTGGTTTCTGCGCGAATGGTCCGACTGGATGGATAATCCGGAAATCGGCCCAATCGCATTCCAGTTCGGCACCCGTACGCTCCTGACCCGTGAAAGCCCAATTTCTGATGCATGGAAGAAACGCCTTCTTCAACTGAAAGATGGTGATATCAAGCTGAACAGGTTCTCACCGACTGGCTTTTATTCCTCGGCAGTTTACAACAACTTTCTGCACGAATTGTATGAACGCAACGATCGCGAAATTCCCTTCATGGATCGCCCGGCTGATGATCATATTACTCCGCTCACCTTCGGCGTCCGCAACCGCAAAGTGTTTGTCACCAAATACGACCGTAAACTCGCGGACAACTGGATTCGCGATGGCTACACCAAGGCATTGCCCACGCCTGATTCAACACTGGTGTTTGTCACACCCGAAAAGGCAAGGGAGATCAGGGAAGATCAGTTGGGCTGCATGGGCTGCCTGTCTCAATGCCGTTTCTCTAATTGGGCAGCCAACGAAGCCGGCACAACGGGACGCAAGGCAGACCCACGAAGCTTCTGTATCCAGAAGACCTTACAGGAAATTGCGCATGGTGCCGAACCGGATTCGCATTTAATGTTTGCCGGTCACTCCGCCTACCGTTTTGCCGAAGACCCATTCTATGCAAATGGCTTCATTCCAAGCGTGCGCGAACTGGTCGAGCGCATTCAGACTGGTGATTAATAACCGTATACGTGAAGTCATAATGAAGTCCGTCCATGGGCATGCTGATGACTTTTTGCGAAGTCATCAGATATAAATTCCTTTGACAAACCATGCGCTTGCGTCTATCAAGACGGTATGATTAAATATAAAAAAGATGAATGCAGGTCATGGATAGCGGAAAACAAGTAGATCAGGAATCCGCACGCCGTTTAATGGAAACCGTCTCCTTCGAACTGGATACGGATTTACGCTTGCATCCCCAACGTCTGGAACTGGGCAAGGCTGAATTACTCACGGATGCCATTACCTTGCCCTTCATGGATATTGAAAAACGACTGGCCAAATACATTATCGGCTCTTCACCCGAAGAAACCGACATCCTGCGCCGCAGCATGAAAGATTATCTGGGCCGCCTGAATTCCAACCCACTGATCCCTCTGCATTTTCGCCTGAAGGTACTGAACCGATTTGAACGCGAACTGGAACTATTTGATGCGGAGATGACCGCCGCCGTTCTCAACGCACACAAGATTGGCGTGAACATGGTACAGAAGGCCGCACGGTCTCAACCAAGTTATTACCGCATCGTTGTGGATATGGCGGCCAATGCAGTTGAATTGGCCGCAAAGCTGTTGCGCCAGGGGCTTGAGGAATACCGGGTGCCGGCCGTTATCACCACGCGGCAGGTGTTCGATCTTTCCCGCCTGGGACTGGCCGTGTTGCCTGTTTTACCCGAGGACGCAGTCTCTGAACGTGACCGTCTGGAAAGAGCGGTATCCAGCCATGAAATCTTGCGCAAACTGGATTTCTTTGGCAAATCCAGGGTGGTTCAGAAGACAATCTGGCAGGAACTCAGTAATCATATTGGCGTTCTCAAGCCCCGTTTCTGCCATAAGGGCGATGCGCCCGCTGACCTTGAAGGTTCAAGCTTTCTTTTTACCAATTTCATGCGGCCACATACCGCACCGGAAGTCACCTCCAAACTGCCATCTGAATTCATATCGGATGGGATTGCCATCCCCATGGATGAATTCGTTGATCGTCTGGTCACGGCCGTTAACCGGGTAGAAACCGTATTGAACAGCCCCGACCTGCAAAAACAGGATCTGCACACCGAAGAAGCCCTGCATGCCACCATTCTCGGCGGCAACGCCATCCTTGAATCCATGCATTCAAGGAAGCGCTCACACGAAAGGCAGGATTATGCCGGTGTGCGTGTTATTTTCGAACCGCGGCTAAACAAGGCGCTGGTTGAATCGCACACCGCTCTGGTGATGAATGAATATGAATATGCGCCAACCGAACGGGCCAATGCTGCGGCATGGTCGGTGATTGATATCAGTAAGGGTGGTGCCTGCCTGGAACGCGTCTCTTTCGAGCCGCTGGAAAATAGTGTAGGTGCCATTGTGGGCGTAAACTGGCTTCCTCACAAAAACGAACCCATGCTGGCTTTTATCCGCTGGTTCAAGGAACCCAAGCCGGGCGAACAGCGTATTGGACTACATTTTATCCGTGAGAAATACCGTTTAATGAAAGGTGCGATGATGGGTGGTGCTGAAGATGATTCCATTCAGGGACGAGCATGGCCTCTTCTGGTTAAGGCAGGAAAAAGCGATCTGACTGTTATTTTTCCAGACGCTCATATCATGCGGAAAATGGCATTCATCATCTCGGATGAGAGCAAGAGTGCTCATTTCAAGGTACAGACCGTGATTGAAACCGGTCCGAACTATGCTATTGTAAAAGCAGTGCGCGCCAAAGAAATGCAGGCCTCGCAGGTACTCGATTTCAGCAAATAGAGTGGAAAATACTGTCTGCTTGAATGATTTATCCCAAGCCCAGCGCCCTGCGCATGGTCGCCATATGTGACTCGCTTTCCTCCATTGATGCATCAGACTCCGGTTCCTTATCCACCCACTGCACATGCACATCGCCCAGTTCGCCCAGAAATGGAGAGGGTGATTGAATCTCGATTTGTCCGAAGCGCCGTTTCTTTCTGGCATGGCTTAACGTCAGATAAAAACGCGCACGGGTCATTGCCACATACATCAGGCGCCGCTCCTCTTCCATGCGCTTCTCTTCCACGGCATTTCTGTGCGGAAAACTGCCTTCTTCCATACCCACGATATACACATGGTCAAACTCCAGCCCCTTGGCCGCATGCACCGTCATTAATCGCACGGCATTACCACTTTCGTCATCCTCCTTATCCGTAAAAAGAGTCAGTCGCTGAATGAAAGCATCAAGTTTTCCGCCATTCTCAGCATGCAGCATCCACCAGCGCCGTAATTCATGGACATTACCCATGCGGAAATCCCGCTCCTTTTCATCGTCGGCCTCAGCTTCAAGCATGATTTCGATACCGGAATCGGCCAGTAGAGCATCAAATGCATCATCCGCTTCACCGTGCAAGAAACGATGTTCCAGTTCAACAACCAGATTAGCAAACACAGTGAAAACCGGAGCGCGTTTGTGTACAAAATCATCCTGAAAACATGCATCCAGCAATGAAAGCCGGCACTCTTGTGCGAACAGCCCCAGTGCGCCAAGTGCCTTGTCTCCCAAGCCACGGCGAGGGCGAGTGGCCGCTCGCAAAAACGCCAGATCGTCATCGGCATTGGCAATCAGACGCAACCAGGCCAGCACATCGCGCACCTCCGTCCGCTCAAAGAAGGAGATACCGCCACTGACATGGTAAGGCGCTCCTCGCTCGCGCAGCGCCAGTTCAAGCGGGCGCGACTGGTACGAAGCACGGTAAAGAATACAGAAATCATTCCATTTGCTTTTTGAGCTTGCATGTCTTGCCACAATATCCGCCGCTACGCGCTCGGCTTCATCTTCGGGCATCGCTGTCTCCCATATGCGCAGGGGTTTGCCCTGCCCCAGATTGGCACGCAACTGTTTACCCATCCGCTGGCTGTTGTTTTCAATCAGCGTATTGGCTGTGTGAAGAATGGCACCAGTCGAACGATAATTTTCCTCCAGCCTGATGACCGTCAATCCCGGATAATCATCATCAAGCCGGAACAGGTTGCTGATTTCAGCGCCACGCCAGCCGTAGATGGACTGATCATCGTCACCCACGACGGTCAGATTCCCGTCGGGCGGTACAAGCAGGCGTATAAAATCATATTGAACCCGGCTGCTGTCCTGATATTCATCCACCAGCATATAGCGGCAACGTTCCCGCCAAAGCGCCAGCATCGATGCGTCCTGTTGTAACATTTGAATCGGAAGAATCAGCAAATCATCGAAATCCACCGCATTCATGCGCGCCAACAGTTTATCGTAACGATCGCGTACCACCTGCAAACCCGGATCATCGGCCACGGCAAGGCCATTCTTCAGTCCGGATATGCGCCCAAGCATCGCATCAATCTGTTTGGTATCGGCGGGCAGACACATGTCCTGCAAGACACTGCGCAAAGCCGAACGTTGCTCCGACCCGGCAAACACAGACACATTCGGTTTTCTTCCGGCAAGTCCGGCATGCTCGCGTAGCATGGATAGCCCCAAAGCATGGAATGTGCAAATACGCAATTCCTTGCTCTGAACACCGAGACGCGCAGTCAAACGCTGGCGCATTTCCCGTGCCGCCTTATTGGTAAACGTCACAGCCGTAATCGCATCCGGTGGCACATCACGTTCTACCAGTGCTGCAATACGCTCGGTAATGACACGCGTTTTCCCCGAACCCGCACCCGCCAGCACCAGCAAGGGGCCCTTGCGGTGAAAAACAGCTTCATATTGTTGTGGGTTCAGACCGGACATGGGCAAGCGAGACTATCCATGGCGTGATTCCTGGCAAGTATTCGCGCTTGAGCGTTTTCCGATCAATGTTATCTTTGACCCCATGAAAAATTTTCCACATCACGCCTTTCGAGAATACGATATCCGGGGTATTGCCGGGGCGGAGATTACCGAAGATATTGCCTGCCGTCTGGGGCTGGCCTACGCCGAATTGCTGCCGGATCATGAAACCCGCCCGGTGATCGTTGGGCGGGATGTACGCCTGTCCGGCCCATCGCTGATGGCAGCGGTGATTGAAGGCGTGCGTGATGGCGGCCGGGATGTCATGGATATCGGCATGGGTCCGACGCCACTTGCCTATTACGGAGTGTTCCATCTGGATGGCGCGGGCTGCATCCAGATTACAGCCAGTCATAATCCCGGTAATTACAACGGTTTCAAGATGATGCGGGACCGGGACAGTCTGCATGGCGAGGCTATTCAACGCATTAAATCCCTGATTCTGTCTCCACCCGCGAAGGCGCCACAACGCGGTAAAACAACCGAGGCGCATATCCACGGCGATTACATGGCATTTGTGACATCCGATTGTACGCTGGCCCGGCCACTCAAGGTGGTGATTGATGCCGGAAACGGCCCGTCAGGCGTGCTTGCCGGTCCAATTTACCGTGATCTGGGTTGTGAGGTCATCGAACTCTATTGCGAACCGGACGGCACATTCCCCAACCATCATCCCGACCCGACCGTAGCGGAAAATCTGCGGGATATCATCCGCACCGTTGTGCAACAGGGTGCGGATCTGGGGATAGCCTTTGACGGTGACGGCGACCGTATCGGCGTAGTCGATGAACAGGGACGTATTATTTATGGCGATATGCTGCTCCTGCTGCTCTCCCGCCACCTGCTCAAGCAACATCCCGGCGCAACCGTTATCTCCGAAGTCAAATGCTCCCGGCATATGTATGACGATATTACCAAGCATGGCGGAAATGCCATCATGTGGCGCACGGGCCATTCTCCGATCAAGGCCAAAATGAAAGAAACCGGCGCATTGTTAGCCGGTGAAATGAGTGGTCACATGTTCTTTGCTGATCGTTTTTTCGGCTTTGATGATGCCGTGTATGCCGGTGCGCGCATCATGCAGGCCGTAGCCAGCCAGACTGGACCCATTTCAAACATGCTTGCTGATGTTCCGTATTCTGTCACCACACCGGAAATTCGGGTGGATTGCCCTGATGACCGCAAGTTCGATCTGGTTGAAGAAGCCAAGGTGCACTTTTTAAACCTTGGCTATCATATCATTGATGTGGACGGTATGCGGCTGGAATTTGGTGATGGCTGGGCCTTGCTGCGTGCCTCTAATACCCAACCCTCACTGGTGCTGCGTTTCGAAGCTCCCGACGAATCCCGGATGGCTGAAATGCGTGAACTGGTTGAAGGATGGCTTAGCAGTCAGATTTCGTAAATTCTCTTATCCAGAAAAACACGCGGCGAACAATTAAGGAAGGTCT
>BTQQ01000017.1:0-17879 GCA_036985955.1 Zetaproteobacteria bacterium
GGAAATTCTCCCGGCACTGCCGTGAGCAGAAATGGTATTCAATGCCTGTGTGCCCTGCGATAATCGTCGAATCCTTGGCATCCATGTCGCAAACAGGACATTTATTCGCCGTCATGATTGGCCACATTCAACAAGGATTCCTCTTTTTGCTCCCAGAGGTAGTCCTGGTGATGTTCATCGCTGAGTTCAAATACACGAGGGAAACCCGCATCCCTGACAATTTGAGGAAATGTGTCGAAGCGGACAAGGGTAACATCATAGCGCACCCATACCTTGCCGGTTTTGTCTTCCGCCTTCACTTCCAAAACACCGGGAACGGCGAGAAGCTGTTTTTCGATGGTCGCTTCGCATCCTTCGCACTGCGTCTTGTCCACCTGGAAACTACGCTCCATCACCATGTTATCTTCCATCAGAGCCTCCTTCCTGTAATCAAAAGCCGCGCAATACGATGGTCTGCAACGTTCGTTGCACCGCCAGTTCATAGGCGGATGTCCGCAAATCCATATGTTTGCTTCGTGATAACCCATACACATCTTCATAGGCGCGTGATAAATATGTTTCCATGAGCTTAAAAACTTTTTCTCTATCCCATGGAAAACGCTGGATATTCTGCACCCACTCAAAATAGGAAACGGTTACGCCGCCGGCATTGGCCAGAATGTCCGGAACGATGACGGTGCCGTGTGCACGCAGCTTGTCGTCAGCCATGTGCGTGATCGGCATGTTGGCGGCTTCGATGACCAGCCGGGCCTGAATGGCGTCGGCATTGCCGCAGTTGATCACACCTTCCATGGCTGCCGGGATCAGCACATCGCAGGGCAACGTCAGCAATGCATCGTTGCTGATTTCTTTCGTTCCCTTCAGACCTTGCAATCGACCGTTTTCTTTCACATGTTGCATGGCAGCCCGGATATCCACGCCATCCTTGCAGTAAACGCCGCCAAACACATCGGAAACCGCCACGATCTTCGCGCCCATTTCACTCAGGCGAAGTGCGGCATATGAACCTACATTGCCAAAGCCCTGAATAGCGATACATGTATTTTTCAGGGGTATGGACAGATCGCTACATGCCCGGCCGGTGATAAACGCTACGCCGAATCCCGTTGCTTCCAGTCTTCCTTCCGAGCCACCCAACGCAACCGGTTTGCCGGTAACCACGGCAGGCGTATGGCCATGTGATTTACTGTATTCATCGAAAATCCATGCCATGACCTGCGGATTGGTGTTGACGTCCGGTGCCGGAATGTCCT
Source organism: Zetaproteobacteria bacterium (assembly GCA_036985955.1). Taxonomy (GTDB): domain Bacteria; phylum Pseudomonadota; class Zetaproteobacteria; order Mariprofundales; family Mariprofundaceae; genus JAUZQZ01. Next base: position 1,254 of record BTQQ01000017.1, read on the forward strand.
CATGTTCACCAAGCACTGGCGCCAGTTTCTGCGTAAAGCGCCGGGTTAGAGTTTCCAGTTCATTTTCTGTCAATTCCGCAGGGTCAACGGTAATGCCCCCCTTGGCGCCGCCAAAGGGAATATTTACCAGCGCGGTTTTCCAGGTCATCAGCTGCGCCAGCGCCCGCACTTCATCCAGTTGAACATCGGGGTGGAAACGCAGCCCCCCCTTGAATGGTCCCCGCGCATGGTTGTGCTGTACGCGGTAGCCGGTGAAGGTGTGCAGTATTTCCTTTCCGCATTTATGCAATTCCAGCGGGATCTGAACGGTGATTTCGCGGAAGGATTGCAACAGCAACTTCCTTTGCGCCGCATCAAGATCAAGATGTTGCATGGCGCGATCCAGAAACACCGCCTGACTGTCATGGCAGCAGCAACTCAGATTTTCCTGCATGGTTAACCCTCCTCAGGCTGGTAGCCGAGATTGCGGATGGCCTCGTCGGCTTCCGCGATACGGAAACGTGATTCATTTACATGTATCCACACGTCACCCGTTTTAAAGTTTGCTCGCGCATCGTAGACGCCGTTCAGCTTTAACAGCTCTTTGCGGATGGTCGCTTCACAGCCCGCGCATTTCATGTCGATAACCCGGATCGTCATTTCTTTCATGGGACTTCTCCTTTCGTGGCGCTCTGATAAGCGGCAAAGGTGGCTTTGTTCTCGAAATAGAGCACGCTGCCATCTGCCTTTGCGCCAATGATTGCATCGGACTTGTCCACCACATGACCACTAACAGGATCAACACTCTGGCGTGCTTTCAGGTCATTCGTCAGGCTGCTGACGCACATGGCACAGCAGCCATAGTAAGTTTTACCTTTTACTTCAATGGGAACCTGAGGTTTACCCATGTCTTCATCGTTGACCATACAGACATTCTCGGTTTTAACCTGTTTCAGGATTTCGGCTTGTGAACCGGCGGGAACGACGGCCAGAAAAGCCATAAGCAGGGACGATAGAATAATAATTCGTTTTAATCCTGAATGTTTCATCGGGATGCCCCTGAGAAGTCTATTTCCGGGTAATAAGCGCCAGCGGAATATTTTTTACCGGATATATTGAATTGCACGGTGATCCAGTGCCTTCCCTGTTCATGGCTCAGGTTGTAAAGCGCCATGTACCATTCTCCCATGTGTATCATGGGTTTCTGTTCAGAGCTTCCATCGGGATGAAGCACTTTGGAGGTCATTTGAAAGCCGGTGACCGGTTTATCATCTTTCTCGACCACCACCATCAGGTGATATTGCTCTTTATTGTATCGCATGCCCTTTGGCGATCGCATGACATGGAAGATGACAGTGTAATCGTCCCGGATACCTTTTTTGACGATAAAACCTTGCTCATGCTTCATCACCTGTCCGTGTTTATCCGTGGTATGTTCTGCCAAAGCAGGGGCTTGCCCCATCAGGATCGCAGCGATGGAAAGCGCGAATATGTGAGCATTCATTTCATTCTCCCGAGACAGGGTCGAGTTCAAAAAAACGTGAAAACAAGGCGCTTGTATGCCACTTGGCCATTTCAAGCAGCAGAATGCCAAATACGGCAACCAGAGATGCCAGAAGCAAACCGGCCGCCGGGCCGAACAGCCACATGACGCTGGCTTCGGCTGCCTCAGGACCCATTGTTACGGTGCGGAAACCCATCAGTATCCATGATACGGGATAGGCCAGCGCACCGATACCGAAGGTCCAACCCAGCGTTTTCTTCCAGCCCGATTTCAACGATGTGAAGGCGACAATCAACAGCATAACGGCGGACAGGATACCCAGGCCCATCCAGTGAATATGGCCGCGCAGCAGGCGCTGCATGGCATCCTTTGCCAGGCTTCCGGAGTGGGAATGCTGATGCTTTGCTCCAGCGAGGGCGTCATCATGATTTCCGTGATTCGCATTTGGCGCCTCATCTTGGCCGTGTGCATGCGCCTGACGAATCAGAATATCCGCCGCTGCACCCAGGGACATGCCTTGCATATCCATATCCTTCATTTGCTGCGGCGTATTACCTGCCTTGATCGCAGCTTCCTGCTTCTCGAAACCGCCGTGCAAGTCCTCATGATGTGTGGCCAGATATGCAGCCCACGAGACCCCGAAAACCATCGCGGTTACGGCCAGAAGCAATCCGTGGCGAACGGGTGAAATCAGATCAGACATGGTATTCCTCTTAGGTTGGGTGGTGGTTTCAGTCATTTTTCAGCTCTTTGTTGATAGTCAATACCGTCGAAATGCTTCTTCCCGTCCGATGTTTTAAACAAGACCATAACTTGGTGTTTGCCCGGGTGACCCAGATTATAAGCCGCCATATACCAGTCACCCATGCGCATCATCATCTTGGATTCGGAGGTGCCATTCGGATGTGACACCTTTGAATTCACGCGCAGATCGGTCAACACCTTGCCATCTCGCTCCGCCTTGAACATAAAATGATGCGATCCACCATGCTGCATGCCGTCCGGAGCCTTCATGATATGGAAACTGATCTGGTAGCCGTCAATTTCCTTTTTGACGAGAAACATGTCGTTCATGTGGTCTTTCATTTGTCCCGTTATTTTCCCATGCATGTGACCCTTGCCCATCTCATGGCTCATGCCGCCGTTCATCGTTCCATGATGCGCATCCATGCCTTCATGATTACCGGACGCAAACACCGGACTTATTCCCACGATACCTGCCACAATCAGGTTCATTATTGTTTTCTTTATCATGACTTATTCTCCTTTAATGTTGTTGCTCAAGTTGCTTCATATTTTTACCGTTATCATTCAACCGCTTCCTTATTTGCAGGGCAAGCGGGAAGTCCTGTCATTTGGTGGACGCATCAAGATCAACTTCCGACTGGGTGCGTATGCGATAGAATTTTTTCGCAGGCAGGATTGTGACAATACCGTCATCCGGCTGGCCCGCATGGGCCGCACTCATGATACACCGGGCGATTTCTTCTGCCCTTGATGCGGAAGTGAATATCTCCAGGCGAACGTGAACCGTCATATGGTCTCTGCTGTAGAAGTCCTCGTATTCTCCATAGCCTTTGACCTGGCTGATGCTGATACCCTCGATGCCAAGTTCCTGCAAACAGGTTTCCACCTGATCCAGCGCATCGGTGCGGATGATGGCGATGACGGCGTTTATTTCCATGTGATTTCTCCTCTCATACCTGAGGTTTCGCGACGGCACTGGCGGCGCGTTTTTCCTTGAATTGTAAAATCATGCCGTAGAACACCGGCACCACGACCAGACAAACTATGAGGGTAGTAAGCATGCCGCCGACCATGGGCGCTGCGATGCGTTGCATGACGCTTGAACCCGTGCCCGAACTCCACATGATGGGCAACAGTCCGGCGATGATGGCGGCCGCAGTCATGGCGATGGCGCGCACGCGCTGGGATGTGCCATTCAACACAGCCTCAAATATCTCCGTTGAGGAAAGCGGGCGTTTCAGCTCCGCACGCTTGCGCTCCATTTCGTGGCCGATGAACGTCAGTACCAGCACGCCGATCTCGGCAGCCACGCCGGCCAGCGCAATAAAGCCTACGTCCACGGCCACGCTCAGGTTGTAGTCCATCAGGTAGATCAGCCATACGCCTCCAGCCAGTGCGAACGGCACCGAGGCCATGACCACCAGCGGTTCAATCAGCGTTTTGAAATTGAAATACAACAGCAGGAAGATCAGCACCAGCACCAGCGGCGCGGCCAGCCGCATGCGGGCATTGGCCTGTTGCATGTATTCATACTGCCCGGACCACATCACTGTGTATCCGGGTGGGATCTTTACCTGTGCGGCGACGGCCTGTTTGGCCCTGTCAACATAGCCGCCAATATCCGAAGTTTTGATGTCCACGTAAATCCAGGTATCGGACAGGGAGTCTTCACTCTTGATCGAAGGCGGGCCGCGCCGGATCACAAGATCGGCGACCTGGGCAATCGGAATCTGTACGCCTGTTGGCGTGGGGATCAGCATGCGTTTGAGATCTTCCGGGCTGCTGCGCAGGCCGCGCGCATAACGCAGATTGACAGGGTAGCGCTCCAGGCCTTCCACCGTTTCTGTGATATTCATGCCGCCAATGGCGGACTGGATGACATCCTGCACATCACCCACGGTCAGGCCATAGCGTGCCGCTTCCTTACGATTGATGTCGAAATCCAGGTAATAGCCACCCATGGCCCGGTCACCCATGGCCGACTTGGTATCAGGCAACATATTCAGGACGCCCTCGATATCCTTGCCGATCCGTTGCAGCACGGAGAGATCCGGCCCGATGATCTTGACGCCGACCGGTGTTTTTATGCCGGTGGACAACATGTCGATGCGTGTTTTGATCGGGAAGCCCCATGCATTGGCCACGGCGGGAAACTTGATAGCCTTGTCCATTTCACTGATCAGTTGCTTGGTTGTTTTGGATGGATCCGGCCATTCTTCTCTGGGTTTGACGCGGATGGTGATTTCCGTCATGGCCAGAGAGGCCGGGTCAGTGGATGTTTCCGCCCGCCCATTCTTGCCAAACACGGATCTTACTTCCGGGAAGGTCATCAAAATCTTGTCCATCTGTTGCATCAGTTCCTTCGACTTGGTGATGGAGATGCCGGGCAGGGATGTGGGCATATAGAGGATATCGCCCTCGTCCAGCGGCGGCATGAATTCGCTGCCCAGCTTGCTCAGGGGATAGGCTACGCTCAGGAACACAGCCAGGGCGATGCCAAGGGTGGCCCATTTATATTTCAGGGCATTGGCAAGCGCCGGGTGATGGATGAACTGGAGGAAACGATTCACCGGATTTTTTTTCTCCGGGATGATCTTTCCTCGAATAAAATAGCCCATCAGCAGTGGCACGAGCGTTACGGCAAGCACAGCGGCTGCGGCCATGATATAGGTGGCAGTAAAGGCCAGTGGTTTGAACAATCGCCCGGATTGCTCCTGCAGGGTGAATATCACCAGATAGGATGACGTGATAATAAGCAGCGAGAAGAACAGGGCGGGAGCTACTTCTTTCGACGCGTCACTGATCGCCGACCATCGCTCGGGGAGCGTCAGCGCCGATCCCTTTTCTGTCTCGCCGTGTTCAAGATGTTTGTGTGCATTTTCGATGAGCACAATAGCGCCATCCACCATGGCACCCAGCGTGATGGCGATACCGCCGAGGCTCATGATGTTGGCGGACAAGCCCTGCCATTGCATCAAAATGAAGGCAATCAGCATACCCATGGGCAGGGTGATGATAGCGACGAGAGCGGAACGGGCGTGCAACAGAAAAATCATGCAAACCAGGGCGATGACGACAAATTCTTCAAGCAGCTTTTCTTTAAGGTTGTCCACCGATCGCTCAATCAGGGCGCCGCGGTCATATACCGGCACGATTTCCACACCTTCCGGCATGATTTTCTGCAATTCAGCGATCTTTACGCGTATGGCTTCAATGGTGGTCAATGCATTTTCACCGAAACGCATCACCACGATGCCACCGGCTGTTTCACCTTCGCCATTGTAATCAACCGCACCGCGCCTGAGTTCCGGCCCCAGATGCACATGGGCTACATCCATGAGACGGATAGGTGTGCCGTTTTTATCCACACCGACCGGAATCTGATTTAAATCATCAATGGATTTGATATAACCCAGGCCGCGCACCAGAAATTCGGTTTCGGCCATCTCCACCAGACGCCCGCCAACATCATTATTCGAGCGCATGATGGCGTGTTTCACTTTGGATAGCGGGATGTTGTAGCCCAGCAGAATATTGGGATCCACTTCCACCTGATACTGCTTGACGAAACCACCCACGGAGGCGACTTCAGATACGTTTTTAACCGTTTCCAAACGATATCGGAGTACCCAATCCTGGAGGGTGCGAAGCTCGGACAAGTCGTGCTTTCCGGTCCTGTCCACCAGCACATATTCATAGATCCAGCCTACGCCGGTGGCATCCGGACCCAGCACGGGCTGCACACCGGCTGGCAGGTACTGCACGGCGGAATTGGCGTATTCCAGCACGCGTGAGCGCGCCCAGTACATATCCGTACCTTCTTCAAAAATAATATAAACAAAGGAAAAATTAAAAAAGGAATAGCCGCGCACCAGCTTGGCGCGCGGAACCTGCAACATGGTGGTGGTGAGTGGATAGGTAACCTGATCCTCCACCACCTGCGGCGCCTGGCCGGGAAACTCGGTGAACAGAATGACCTGCACGTCGGAGAGATCCGGAATGGCATCCAGCGAGATGTTTTTCACCGACCAGATACCAGCCAGAATCAGAAATCCCGTGGCCATGAACACCAGCAGACCGTTCTTCAGCGAACCCTCGATAATGCTCTTGATCATTATTCCCTCCCCGTAGAGCCACGGCGCATGCAAGTTGGCGTGGCAAGGCTACTAATACCTTCATAAATAAAGGCATTAGTAGATGCCATGTACGGGACACAGGTCAAGTCCGATAACATCAGCTTAAAATTCCACTCATGTGCTTTTCTCCGTTAGCTCCACACGCCGGCGCTCCTGGAATTGCAGGATCAGGCCATAAATCAGGGGCAACACCAGCAGGCACAGTAGCGTGGCCGTCAGCATGCCGCCAACCATGGGTGCCGCGATGCGTTGCATGACCTCCGAACCGGTGCCGGAACTCCACATGATCGGTAGCAAGCCGGCGATGATGGCCGTGGCGGTCATGGCGATGGGGCGCACCCGTTGCGAGGTTCCGCCAAGCACCGCTTCCATAATCTCCGCTGACTGCAATGCACGACCCTTGTCGTGACGCAATTTTCTGATTTCCTGATCGATAAATGTGAGTACCAGCACGCCGATTTCGGCCGACACGCCAGCCAACGCGATAAAGCCCACGGCCACGGCCACGCTCATGTTAAAGCCGAGCCAGTACACCAGCCAGAAACCACCGATCAGTGCAAACGGAATGGAGAGCATCACCACCAGTGGTGCGATGACGTTACCGAAATTCAGATAGAGCAGCAGAAAGATAATAAACAGTGCGAAGGGTACGACAACCCGCAGCCGTTCATTGGCCCGTTCCATATACTCGAACTGGCCGGACCATGTGAGGGTATAGCCGGACGGCAGCTCTATCTGTTCGTCAATCAGCTTCCTGGCTCTGGCGACATAGCCGCCAATATCGCTGGTTGTGACATCCACATAAATCCATGCGTTGGGGCGGGCATTCTCCGACTTGATCGAAGGCGGCCCTTGCCGGGTAGTAATCGTAGCCAGTTGGGATAACGGTATCTGCGCACCGGCCGGAGTCGGAATAAGCACCCGGCCCAATTGTTCCGGGTTGTCGCGCAATTCACGCGGATAACGCAGATTCACCGGATAACGCTCCAGTCCTTCCACCGTCTGTGTCACATTGATGCCGCCGATGGCGCTCTGGATGACATCCTGTACATCCGCAATGGTCAGACCATAGCGGGAAATAGCATCACGGTTGATGTTGAAATCGAAGTAATAGCCGCCCACGGTGCGATCGCCAAAGGCGGAGAGCGTGTCCGGCATTGTTTTTAGTACCTGTTCAATTTTTTTGACGTTGCTTTCCAGTACGGCCAGATCGGGTCCGGATATCTTGATGCCGATGGGCGTCTTGATGCCGGTGGAAAGCATGTCGATGCGCGTCTTGATTGGATAGGTCCAGGCGTTGGCCACGCCGGGAAAGCGGATGGCCTGATCCATTTCATGCATCAGCGTCTTCGTCGTCTTGTCAGGGTCGGGCCACTCATCTCTGGGTTTGAGCTGCACGGTCGTTTCCAACATGGACAAAGGCGCCGGGTCGGTCGCGGTCTCGACGCGGCCCACCTTGCCGAACACCGTTTTCACCTCGGGAAAGGTTTTCAGTATCCGGTCCGTCTGCTGCATGAGTTCCTTGGCTTTGGTGATGGAGATGCCGGGGAAGGTCGTGGGCATGTAAAACACATCGCCCTCATCCAGTGGTGGCATGAATTCACTGCCGATTCTGGACAGCGGATAGGCCGTGGCGGCCAGCAACAGAACGGCTGCGAGCAGGCTTTTCCAGCGCCATTGGATGACTTTGTCCAGTGCCGGCTTGTGGATAAAACGCAATGCTCTGTTGATGGGGTTTTTTCCCTCGGGCGGAATTTTGCCGCGCAGAAAGTAGCCCATCAAAACGGGCACCAGGGTCACGGCCAGAATGGCGGCGCCGGCCATGGCGTAGGTCTTGGTGAATGCCAGTGGCGAAAACAACCGTCCTTCCTGCGCCTGAAGCGTGAATACCGGCAGGAACGACACGGTAATGATGAGCAGCGAGAAGAACAGCGCCGGTCCGACCTCCCTGGATGCCGTACCCACGGCAAGCCAGCGTTCCTTGGTGTCCAATTCTCCCCCCTTGGCCTTGACCGCATGCTCCAGGTGTTTGTGCGCGTTCTCGATCATGACAATGGCGCCGTCGATCATGGCGCCGATGGCGATGGCGATGCCGCCGAGGCTCATGATGTTGGCGTTGATGCCCTGCCAGCGCATGATGATGAAGGCGATAAGGATGCCGACCGGCAAGGAGAGAATGGCGACGAGCGCCGAACGTGCGTGTAGCAAAAATAGCAGACAGATCAGTGAAACCACAATGGATTCTTCAATCAGCTTGTGTTTAAGATTATCCACCGCCCGCTCGATCAGACTGCTGCGGTCATAGACCGGTACGATCTCCACGCCTTCCGGCAGGCCTGCCTTGAGTTCCTCCAGTTTTTTCTTCACGGCCTTGATGGTGGCAAGGGCGTTCGCCCCGTAACGCATGATGATGACGCCGCCGGCCACCTCGCCCTCGCCGTTGAGTTCGACCACGCCACGGCGCAATTCCGGCCCCAGATGGATGTTGGCGACATCCTGAAGGCGGATGGGCGTGCCGTTTTTGTCCACACCCACGGCGACTTTTCTCAAATCATCCAGCGACTGGATGTAGCCCAGGCCGCGCACCATATATTCGGTCTCGCCGCGCTCGATGAGCCTGCCGCCGACATCGTTGTTACTGCGCTGGATCGCCCGCTTCACCTTGGATAGCGGAATGTGATAGGCCAGCAGGGCATTGGGGTCCACTTCCACCTGATACTGCTTGACGTAGCCGCCGACGGAAGCAACCTCGGATACTCCCTCCACGGTTTGCAGCGGATAACGCAGATACCAGTCCTGAATGGAGCGGAGGTGGGAGAGGTCGTGCTTGCCCGAGCGATCCACCAACGCGTATTCATACACCCAGCCGACACCCGTGGCGTCCGGCCCCAGCGTGGGGTTGATGCCGACAGGCAATTTATTACTGACAAAATTCAGATATTCCAGCACGCGCGAGCGGGCCCAGTACATGTCCGTGCCATCCTCAAAGAGGATGTAAACAAAAGAGAAACCGAAGAAGGAATAGCCGCGCACCACCTTGGCAAACGGCACCGCCAGCATGGCGGTGGTTAGCGGATACGTCACCTGATCCTCGACCACCTGCGGCGCTTGTCCGGGAAACTCGGTGAACACGATGACCTGTACGTCGGATAAATCGGGAATCGCATCCAGCGGTGTGTTCTTCACCGCCCAGTACCCGGCCGCGAGCAGAAAGCCTGTGGCGATCAGCACCAGAAACCGGTTTTTGAGTGAGCCATCAATAATCGCCTGAATCATGGGCGGTTACTCCAGTGAGAAAACATGCGTTTCATGCCTTATTTTTCCCCCTTTTTCATATCCATACCCTTCATATCCATACCCTTCATGTCCTTGACTTCAGCGTCCATAGAAGGGCGTGGATTGGCTGCGGTGGGTTTTTTCACTTCCATCATCTTGGCGGCGGCCTCGCGCAGCTTGGATTCGGAATCAATGAGGAACTGGGCGCTGGTCACGACCTGCTCGCCTTCCTTGACGCCGGCGAGGATTTGCACCAGACCTTCCGAACTGATGCCAAGCTTGACATCACGCGGTTCGTACCTGCCGGGGCCGCGCACCACGAACACCGCGTTGCGGCTTCCCGTGCGCAGCACGGCTTCGCTGGGGATGACAATGGCATTTATCTGCTTGCTCGCATGGATGTTGACATCGGCGAACATATCAGGCTTCAGCTTCATGCCGGGATTTTCAAATTCCAGACGCACCTTGATGGTGCGCGTCTTGGCCTCCAGATAGGGATAAATATAGGTTATTTTACCGGTAAAGGTTTCTCCGGGCAGGGATGCAAGGCGCATATGGGCCTCATCTCCGACCCTGATCCACGGCAGCTCATATTCATAGACATCCACATAGGCCCATACTCTGGAAAGGTCGGCGATCATATATATCTCGGTTTGCGGCGTAACATATTGCCCGTCGCGGGCCCCGATATTGACCACGATGCCATCAAAGGGTGAGTGGATGTGCAGAAATTTCATCACCTTGCGTGTTTTTTCCAGTTTCCTGATCTGATGTTCGGGAACATCCAGCAACTCAAGCCTTTCGCGGGTGGAGCGCAGCAGATCCGCCGCGCCGCGGCGGATGTCCGGAAAAGGACTGTTCTTCAGCGTTTTTATATTACTCAGGGCCAGCAGATATTCTTCCTGGCTGGATACCAGTTGCGGTGAATAAATTGACAACAGAATTTCACCTTTCTTTACCGGTTCGCCGGTCTCGTCCACGCGCAGTTTGCCGATCCAGCCGTCCGTCTTGGGATGCAGGCGGGTGATCAGTTTTTCGTCATAATCCACGCGAGCCACGCTCTGTACCTCACGGGTCAAGGTTTTCCGCACGGCCAGGGCCGTGCGTACACCGATGTTTTGTACCGTGACCGGGTCGATCCTCACCGTACCCGCGGGTTCGTTAGCGGACTGATCCCCACCGGCATAGACCGGGATATAATCCATGCCCATATTATCCTTGGCCGGGACGGGGGAGGTGACCTCCGGATTCATCGGGTTACGGTAAAACAAGGGTTTGCGCTCACCGTCCGTCTTGGCGTTTTGCCGATCCTGAGTTGCCGGCTGCTTTTGGGATGCCAGCCAGTAGCCCCCGCCAGTGCCCAGCGCCAGAGTGATGATGGCAATGCCTATGGACTTTTTATTCATGCGTGATCTCCTTAATCTTTTTGCCGATGGCGGCTTCCAGACGCGCCAGGCTTTGCCTTGCACCCGTCAGGGCCTTCCAGTACAGCGTTTCGTAGTTGTAGAGCGTGATCTGGGAACGGACGAGGTTGAGGAAATCCACCTTGTTCACCTGATAACCGGCGAGCATGGAATCCACGGTCTGGCTCGCTTGCGGGATAATGCCGGTTTTGAACAGGGACGCCTGATCCTTCGTCTTGATGTAATCAGCAAGTGCGGTTGAAGCTTCGGACCAGACCGCTTCGGTGTCGTCGCGCAACGCGAACTCTTCTTTCGCCACTTCCGCCTTGCGCTGCGCCAACGCACGGTCCTGCTTGGTTGAAGTGTAAATCGGCAGATTGAGGCTTATGCCCATGCTAAGAAAGTCCGCGCGGGAGCTGATGCGGCCCGTATTGTTACCCTGACGGAAGCCATATCCCGCACCAATCTTGAAGTCAGGGTAGTAATCCAGATCAGCCAGATCCACTCTTTTTTCGGCCGCCTTGATCCGCTCGCTCTGGCTGGCCAGCAATGGCCGGGCCTTCAAGGCGATTTGGTGCAATTCAGTTTCCGGCGGCATTTGCGGCAGCGTTTCTTCCACCTTGCCCGGAAGGTGTACAGCGAGATGCGTGGGCCGATTCAGTAACCTGTTCAGGCGCGACTGTTCATCCCGGCGCGCGCCCACAAGACGGATATCAATATCCAGCAGCTTGGAGAGTTCCACCTGCGCCAGCAGCACGTCCTGTTGCAGGCCTTCCCCCACCTTGTACTTGGTTTCGGCAATACGGATGAACTGTCTGAGCAGCTGTTCATTGCGTTTGATAATCTCCAGCGCCCGGTCCAGATAAAACAGGTTCCACCATGAAATATGCACATTACGAACCAGTCTCAGGCTGGTTTCCACGACATCGAAACTGGCCGACTCCGCCTCGAACTGCGCTGCTTCTTCCCTGATTCTGAGTTTACCGGGAAAGGGTATTTCCTGCGATAGACCCACGCGCAGTTGTGTCATGTTTTCCTGTGCCGTAGAAAACGTATCCACTGGCAGATTGACGGAATCAAGGGCAAGATGCGGGTCGGGGAGCGTTCCCACCTGTGGCGGGATTTCGGCAATGGCCTTGGCGCGGCTTGCCATGCTTGCCAGTCCCGGGTTGACTTTTAATGCAATCCGCTCGGCCTCGGCAAGCGTGAGAATATGGTCCGCAGGGCGTGCAGGGGCCTGTTCCAGGCGGGGTTCAAGTGCAGGAACGGTTAATTCTAATTCCTGCGCATTGGCTTTTGCCTGAAGTATGGTTGTGGATAAACCAACAACAACACAAATAAAGCCATACGCAGCGAGCCGCCGGGCGGTCAGCCCGCAAGACACTCCGGCGCGGCCATAGGGCGAGCTATGGCAAGCCGATGTAACACTGTGGATGGCCGTCCAGTGGCTCGCCCGGAGGAAACCCCACAGGCGGTCCGGCTCCGCGTTACGGCGCTTGGCAAGGGCACGTCCATTCCCTGCGTGCCGCGCCTTGATTCGAACCGCCTGTGGGGTTCTGCGGATGGCTTTATTTGTGTTGCTGTTAACAAGCGCGAACGCCAGGGCGTATGCGATAAATTTGAGCATATCAACCTCCTGAAAAAATAAATATACACCTGCGCGGGCACAGTGTCCCGGCAGCGAATTTCAGAAGGTTGTCTTACAGGCGGATGCGGAGACTGGTTTGGTAAATAAGGGAAGTGCTTCGAGGTGGTGCCTCGGAAACGATGATCAGGGCTTGTTCCTGCTCGGATACCGAAGCAGGTTGATGCTGAAGGGTCGGCAGGACGGCAATAAGCGCCCGTGAGACCGACACATCGTTGACCTGATTTGAAAAAGTGTTGAAATCAGGTGTTTTACAATGTGCGTCTTCCGGCATGTCCTGTCCGACGGGCGTGGGCATATCCATGTTGCACTGCATAGCAGTTATATCCATGGGCATGGCCCCACCTGTTGTGAGAGGCGCCGCATGCACCGGTGGAATGGCACAGAAACTCACCGCGATGAGTTGCACGGTAAACACAGCTAAAATAGTTAGCCCAGCCTTGCGATAACGCCTCATGAAATGATGCATGGGGCGAATGGTAACTACACAAATATTAAAATTCAATGAAGAGGGGGGCGTTTATCCCTTGTGGAATCGTAAAAAGCGAAAAGCGCGTGCTCCATTTTCTTACAAATCAATGATTTACGATGTGCGTCATTGAGCCCTGTTTCTGCCTTCAAATGCTGGCCAGTAGCGAGCCACTTACACTATGCACAGATGCATGTACGTCAGACATGACTCAATAATTTCACAGCTTCCCTGGCCATCGCCCGGCGGCGCAATAACAGTTGCAGATGGCTGCCGCCATGTTTCCGCCATAAATGTGCCCCTCGGATGCCAGCCAACAGTAGCGCGCGAACCTTGTTGGTATTGATGCCGTGGCGCAGATAATCAGATTTGCCTCGCACGATAATACGGGGTTTCATGGTGCTGATGGTTTCGCCATACAAAGCTGAAATGGCGGCAATAACATTATCGTGCATAAAGCCCTTGAAATACTCGGACTGTTTCTCAATGCGCAGCATACCTTCGGCCAGTTTTTTCAGCATTGCGGGATTGCGGGCGAGTTTGCGTTCCAGCGTCATCATGGCTGCTGTATAGGCCATCAACTCCTTGGTCCGCTGGACATCTTTACCCATATCCTCGCCCTGCAATAAACGGGATAACGTGACAAGCCCGGTGCGTAGTTTTGCTATGTCGCCGTACATCTGCTCAGGCGTATTTCCGGAAGAAGCAAAAATGCTGGAAATACAGGTTTCGATCTCTACGGCGTCGGCTACGCCCTTGCGGGCAATACCGCTAACGAGATGGGCGCACTGCACCATCGCGGCCAGAGCCAGAACCCGATGATGCAGTATGTTGTTGCTATTTTTGTGACTATGTTGCGGCATGGGCGCATTGTGGCATGAGGGGTACCGCATGAGAAACCTATTTGTGGAAACAGGCGCAACGCTGGCTGAGACCGATGTGGATGCCAAGATTCAGCGAACGCATGACATTGCCCGGCGGTGGCAGCGGAATGTATATTTACTGGATCATGATGCGCCATTGTTGAGCGTGCAGGCGGCGGGGAGACCTGACAGGCCGCGTGTGGTGCATCCGCGCGAGCTGCCCAAGCGTGGTCTTGGCACGCAAAAGGGCAGGGTTGCGATGATGCATGCCGTAGCGCATATCGAATTTAATGCGATTAACCTAGCTCTGGATGCCATCCACCGGTTCCGCGATATGCCACGTGAATATTACCGTGACTGGTTACGCGTGGCCGATGAAGAAGCACGGCATTTCTCAATGGTTCACGATTATTTACGCGAGCACAATCACGATTATGGCGATTTCGATGCCCATAACGGGTTGTGGGAGATGGCCGAAAAAACGGGTACGGACGTTCTGGAGCGTATGGCGCTGGTGCCAAGGGTGCTGGAAGCGCGTGGACTGGATGTGACTCCGGGTATCATTGAAAAACTGAAGCAGGCGGAGGATACCGAAGCGGTGGCGATTCTGGAGGTGATTTATGCTGAGGAAATTGGCCATGTTGAGATTGGTACGCGCTGGTTCCATCATGTTTGCGCGGAACGGGGGCTGGCGTCTGATCCGACTTTTTACCAGCTATTGCACAAACATTTCCCGAATGGTCTTCACGGCCCCTTTAATCTGGATGCGCGCGCCATGGCCGGTTTCTCGGAAACGGAAATGAGGTATTTGACGGCTGATCTGTGATTACTGGTATAAATCTGCTCCCAATGCCTTGAGTCCGGCGCGGGCGCAGGCTTCATCCAGATGTGCGCCCGGAGCGCCGCCGACGCCGATGCCACCGACAATTTGGCCGTCTATTTTGACAGGGAAACCGCCACCCAGCAGCAGGATGGAGTCATTCATATCGCCCAGCGCATGTAAATTCGGGCGTTCGCTAACCAGTTCGGCGAATACTTGCGTCGGGCTACCCATGCTGACAGCCGTGTAGGCCTTGCGGCGGCTGCTGTCGATGGTGTGCACGCCCGCGCCATCTCCACGCAACTGCGCTTGAATCACGCCGGACTTGTCGACTACGGCTGCGCTGACCTTGTAGCCGTTCTTTCCGCATGCGGCAACCGCGGCAAGGACAGCCCGATTGGCCGCCGTACTGGACAATACCTTCTGAGTTAAAAGCGTTTCAGCTTGACAGTCCGGACTCAGGAAGAAGCCCGAAAACATGACGGCAGAAACCAGAATAAATTTAATGTAATGCTTTAGGTTATTGCATCCAACATATTGAAAATAAATCATATATACCTCACATTGAAATAAGTATATTAGCGCAAGAACTTTAATACCTGATCCATATTTCCTTCTTGAATGACATAGGGCGCCTCGGCGGCCACTTTGGATTTGGCGTGGAATGCGATACCCAGCCCGGCCGCATGAATCATGGGCAAATCATTGGCGCCATCTCCCAGCGCCACTGTTTGTCTGATCGGGATGCTCCATGCTGCCGCCTGCGAGAGCAATGCGTTTTTCTTAGCCTGTGCATCGACAATGTTGCCGACAATGCCTCCGGTGAGTTTGCCGTCCCGGATATCCAGTATATTAGACAGAGTGAAATCCAGATTCAAACGGATTTTTAGTTTATCGGTAAAATGCGTAAAACCGCCGGAGACCAGACCCACTTTCCAGTCATGCTGCTTGAGCGTTGCAATCAGGTGTTCAGCCCCATCGGTGAGTTCAATACATTCGTCATAGACCTGATCCAGCACGGTTGCATCCAGTCCGGCCAGCAATTGCACACGTTCGGTCAGGGATGCGGCGAAATCCAGTTCACCGCGCATGGCACGTTCGGTAATGGCGGCAACCTGTGGTTTGATACCCAGAAAAGCTGCAATTTCATCAATGCACTCGCACTGAATCAGGGTCGAGTCCATATCCATGAACAGCAGACCGGGTTCGGTGAGGGTGGGGCGTAAACTCATGGCTCGTATGCTGCCAAGCCTGATGGCAAATCAAAAGTGTTATCAGCCTTGGTCCGGACTAGAGCAACTCATCAAGAAAACTGATGCATTCTCTGAGCCGTTGCCGGTGATCCTGTGTGGTATCAAGCAGGGTCAGGTTTCCGTCGGGCGTCAGGCGGAAACGGTGCGGTTCGCTCTGCACGCGTATCAAAAGCTGTGCCGGGTCAACCTTTGACTCGGCAGTGAAATGAAACCGCAACCCATGGCTATCCGCTCTGATGGCGGATAGTAGGAGGGTCTGCGCACGCCAGCGGATGCGTGCCGATTCGACCGCAAGGCGGGCTTCATCCGGCATCGGGCCGAAACGATCGATCATCTCCTCAAACAGCAAATTTGCCTGATCATCCGAATCCACCCCGGAAATCCGGCGGTATAACGCCAGGCGTTCTCCTGCCTGTGGAATATAGTCCGGTGGCAGAATGGCATTCAGTCCCAGACGCATATCCACGCGGTGCCGGATTTTGTCCGGCCTTCCGCGCGATTCATGCACCGCCCTGGAAAGCATCTCCAGAT
>BTQQ01000018.1:0-17670 GCA_036985955.1 Zetaproteobacteria bacterium
TGTTGCCCATTGCAGATGGCCTGACGCTGGCGCTGAAGCGTATGTCGGCGGGTTAGTGCTCTTTATTGACTTTTAGGTACTAACGGGGTTGTAGAAAATGAGTAAGCTGCCCCCGTATTTCTTAGTCCTTTACCATTTAACTTGTACATTTTTAATTTCATTTGAGTTGTAAGCAGTAACTACTGCTGAACCGCTGTTACCTGACATGTTTAGACTGCTTATGTGATATTTGTAATTTGGGCCTAATTGCTCTTTTGCTAATTTCTTTGTTTTCATAGCAGATTCACTGTTGAAGAGAAATCCAAATAACACACCACCCAAAACGATGAAAGCAAGAGCGACATATAATGCTGATTTTGGTTTTCCAGTTTTAAAACCAGCTTGCCTTAGTTTTTCTAGCGCATCTGGTGCCGACAGTTGACGATAAACCCAAACTAAGACACCGATAAATACAATAGAGAATGCATAAGAGCCAAGCATACCAACTGGATTTAGCTTGATTTGGGTTTCTAATAGCCCAATTGGCATGGCAATGGGGAAGAGAGATAACATGCCTATAAAAGCCATGCTGAAGAATGCGATAAACCAACGAACTACCCGAGCAGTTTTAACACCACCTTTCATTAGAAATACACCGGCAATTACAGCAAATATATTAAAGCTGGAGGAGTAGCTGATTTTGTTAACAATACAGTAAATCATCACGCCAATATCAAGGATACCGATACTAAGCAGGACAATACCTGCTTTTCTAAATGGATTGTCTATTGTTTCCATGGTATTTCCTTTTGGCGGCTAAGGAAATATGAGTAACCGGCATTGCACATATCCTCCTCCTACAGATGAATTCTTTTTCCATCATATTGCATATTAAAAGCAAAAGAGAGAAAACCGCCCTTGTTTCTATTCGGTAAATTGCTCCGTGGTTTGCATGAAGTCAAATCGCTGCAACTGAAACGCTAAGCCGCTAGGCTGCCGCACATGCCAAAGATTCTATTTCATTTCGGGGAACTGTCGCTCAAGGGCAAGAACCGTTCCACGTTCGAGCGTCAGATGGCGCGCAATATCAAACGGGTCATCAAACCGATCCTTAAACCCGACGGATTTCACCGAGAGCACGGGCGCATGCTGGCCGATGTGGAAAGTATTTCCGATGACTTATTGAGCCATCTGGCGTTGATTCCCGGTATCCGCAATTTCTCCGTGGCGCACGAAGCTGAGCTTTCGCTGGAAGCCATACAGCAAACGGCCAAACAGGCGGTGCTTGCGGCCTATGGCGAGGATGTAAGCGGCAGGCCGTTCCGCGTGACTGCCAAGCGTGGCAACAAACAGTTCCCCATCGCCTCCCCTGAATTGAATTTTGAAATTGGCGGCTACCTCAAGACGCAACTGAATCTGGCCGTCAATCTCGATCATCCGGACATCGATGTACGCATCGAAATCGGCCGTGACGCCGCCTACATCTATACGCGCAAGATTCCCGGCATTGGCGGTTTGCCGGTGGGTTCATCGGGACGGGGCGTGGTGTTGTTTTCCGGTGGTATTGATTCGCCGGTGGCAGCATACACGATGATGAAGCGCGGCATGAGCGTGGTGCTGGTGCATTGCTACAACAGCACCATCAACCGCGATTTCGCCAAAATCAGGGATTTGGCGGCGCAACTCTCCCGCTATCAGGGGCATATAAAACTGTTCCTCATTGATCTGGAGGAATTCCAGCGGCATGCAATTGCGACGGTTCCGGCCGATTACCGCATGATTATTTACAAGCGACAGATGATCCGTGAAGCGGCAAAAATCGCCCACATCATGCATGCGCAAGGCCTGGTCACCGGCGACTCGCTGGGGCAGGTGGCGAGCCAGACACTGGGCAATATTCAGGCCATTTACGATGCCGCCGACTTGCCGTTGCTTTCGCCGCTGATTGGCTTCGACAAGGAGGAAATCATTGCACTGGCCCGCCGCATCGGCACCTTCGACATCTCTATCGAGGAATACTGCGACATCTGTTCCTTCCTGATTGCCAAACATCCGCAAACACACGGCAAACGCAGCACCGTAGCGCATCTGGAAGCACAACTGCCCATTGCTGCATTGACCAGTCCGGTCAGAACCATCATGTTTGACGGAGGTAAGGAAAATGGTTGAACGGGTCGAAAAAACGAACGCCGAATGGAACGAACAATTAACGCCGGAGCAATTCCGGATTTGCCGCAAGAAGGATACGGAACCGGCATTCACCGGTAAATATTGTGATTTCCATGATGGGGGAACGTACGCCTGCACCTGCTGCGGCCATCCCCTTTTCTCAAGTGATGACAAATTCGATTCCGGCACCGGTTGGCCCAGCTTTACCCGCCCGATTCGTGAAGATGCCATCGCCTATAAAACCGATATTTGCCTGCTCATGCGCCGCACCGAGGTGTTGTGCGCCGCCTGCGATGCGCATCTCGGCCATGTTTTCGACGATGGCCCCAAACCCACCGGCAAGCGCTATTGCATCAATTCCATTTCACTGTCGTTCATACCCGACAAATAACCGCCATTTCCGATTGGATAGCAGGACGCCAGCCTGCACTATCCATGAATCATCGTGATGATTACGCTGGGCCTTTGTTCACAACGGATTCTTGCGAGGAAGAGCGTAGCAATGCTTACGGACGCCTGAGCAAGAGTTCGTTGTGAGCAAAGGAACAAGTAAGGGTGCGATAGTATTCATGAATAGTGCAGGCTAGAGTTCATCCGGTGAGCGAGGTGAGCTGTGGCACAAGATAAACTCTGGGGCGGGCGCTTTGATGCGCCAACCGACAAATTTGTAGAAGAATTCAACGCATCGGTTGATGTGGATGCACGTATGTATCGTGAGGATATTGCCGCATCCCGCGTACATGCCAAGATGCTTGGGCGGCAAGACATTCTTTCCGACGACGACGTGAAACAAATCCTGCAAGGATTGAACGACATCGAAGCTGAAATCGAACGTGGCGAGATGCAGTTCACCGTAGCGCTTGAAGATGTGCATATGAACATTGAATCAAGGCTGACGGATGCGATTGGCGATGCGGGCAAGCGGCTGCATACGGCCAGAAGCCGCAACGATCAGGTGGCAACCGACACACGGTTGTATCTGCGGCGGCGGGTGGATGAACTGCTGATTCGTATTCATTCGTTACAACGTGTGCTGGTAACACTGGCGCATGAACATGCGGACACCATCATGCCCGGATTTACCCATTTGCAGACGGCGCAGCCTGTGACCTTCGGCCACCACCTGCTGGCTTATGTGGAAATGCTGGATCGTGATGCCGGACGCTTGCTGAATGCACGTCAGCGCATGAATCATTGCCCTTTGGGTGCTGCGGCGCTGGCGGGAACGACATTCCCGATTGACCGCCATTTTACGGCGGCGGAACTGGGCTTTAACGGCCCGTGCCGCAATTCACTGGATGCAGTATCCGACCGTGATTTTGTCATGGAATTGCTCTCGGCCTGCTCGATTTGCGCCATACACCTTTCACGATTCTCCGAAGAGCTGATTTTGTGGATGAGTGCCCAGTTTCGATTTATTGAGCTTTCGGATGCTTTTTGTACCGGCTCTTCCATCATGCCGCAAAAGAAGAATCCGGACATACCGGAACTGGTGCGAGGTAAGGCTGGCCGTATTATCGGTGGACTGGTGGCGATGCTGGTAACGGTGAAATCATTGCCGCTGGCCTACAACAAGGATATGCAGGAAGACAAATCTGCGGTATTCGATGCCTTTGACCAACTGGAAGGCTGCCTGCGCATCTTCGCCGATATGTTGCCGGACATGACCGTGAACAGGGAGGCCATGCGCAAGGCGGCGGCAGAAGGATATTCCACGGCAACCGATCTGGCCGATGCGCTCGTTCGGGCGGAAGTGCCGTTCCGTGAAGCGCATGCGATTGTGGGCAAGGCAGTCGCACATTGCATTGATGCAGGCATGCAATTGCATGAAATGGATATATCCGCCTGCGCCGCTATTGATGCGCGCCTGACGGTGGATTTGGTCCACACCCTGTCGGTGGAATCCAGCGTGGCCGCACGCAGTCATGTGGGTGGCACCGCTCCCGTACAGGTGCGTGAACAGTGCGCGCAATGGAAAACACAACTGGAGAATACTGATGCGTAAGACCCTTATTCTATTCATGATGACTGGTGTCTTGCTCGGAGCTTGCGGCCGCAAGGAAATGCCACAGGTGGATACCGGCAAACCACCGCACATCGAAGCACTAAAGCATGACATGGCCGGTAACAGTTTACGTTTGACCTTTGCCTTGCTCGGAGGATCGGGCCCCGTCGGCTACCAGATTGACCGGGCGGAAATTGACCCGCATTGCAATTGTCCGGCCTTCTGGCAACGTTATCTTGATCAGCCTGCTATTCGCGGCCAGAAAGGAAAAGTGCTGTCGCGCACGCTAAATCTCCGAACGTATAAACGTGCATTTGCCTTCCGCATCCGTGCCGTGGATTCCTTCGGTAATATTGGCGTATGGAGCAAGCCCATCCTGGCTCGTGCCGAAAAGATGATGGAATGAAACACGCGCAACCGCGCCTGGATTGTTTGGGCGCCTATCCGTTTGAACGGTTGAAGACCCTGCTTGCGGACATGCAGGCAAATCCGAATTTGGCGCATATTGATGCCGGAGCAGGCGAGCCGAGGCTGCCGCTGCCCGGTTTTGTACGGGAAACGCTGGATGCACATATAAGCGGCTTTTCCAGATACCCGCCAAGCCGCGGTATGCTGACGTTGCGCGAGGCCATCGCCGCATGGCTGATGCGGCGGTATGACCTTGCATCTCTCAATCCCGATACACAGGTTTTAACCGCCAATGGCACGCGCGAAGCGCTGTTTACCGTAGCACACGCCCTGGTGAACCCCGATGCCTTTCATCAAAAACCCTTTGAAAAACCATTTGTATTGATGCCCAATCCAATGTACCAGATTTATCTGGGCGCGGCAGTCACAGCTGGCGCCCAACCTTATTTTATGCCATGTACGCCGGAAACAGGCTACGCCCCCGATCTGAATGCCGTGCCACGAGATGTGTGGCAGCGCACGGCGTTTGTTTACGTCTGTTCGCCATCGAACCCGACCGGCTGGGTCGCTGATGCAGCTTACTATAAACAGCTGCTGACACTGGCCGATATGCATGATTTTTATATCGTCGCCGATGAGTGCTATTCGGAAATTTACCAAGATGCACCTCCTGCCGGGCTGCTTGAAGTATGCCAGCAATCGGGACGTAAGGATTTTTCACGCTGTCTGGTCATGAATTCCCTGTCCAAACGTTCAGCGCTACCCGGTATGCGTTCGGGATTTATTGCCGGGGATCCGCGACTCATTGCCCGTTTTGCCAAGTTACGCAGTTACACCGGCCCGGCCACGCCATTGCCACTACAGCATGTCGCTGCCGCCGCATGGTCGGACGAAACGCATGTTGGACAGCAACGGCATGTCTATCGCCAAAGCCTGCGGATGTTTTTTGAAGCCTACGGAGAAGGTGAACCGCCTGTCGGCTCGTTCTTCGCCTGGCTGCCAGTGAGTGATGGCGTGGCCTTTGCCGCAGCAGCATTCGAGCAGCAAGCCGTTACAGTGCTGCCCGGTGCGTATCTTTCCGCCGACGATGCCGATGGCTGCAATCCAGGCACCGGATATGTACGTGCCGCCCTTGTGGATGGCCCGGAAAAAGCTGCCGAGCTTGCCAGACGGCTGAAAAACGTCAGGTTTTAGACATGGACATTCCGCAGCATATCGAGGCTAAAATCAGATCACGGGCTGGAAATAGCGGCACGCTGAACTGTTATATTTACGATACTTCGGCGATGCGCGAAAAGATTGAATGGCTAACGCGGATGATGTCGCAGAATGTGGAAATCTTTTATGCGATGAAGGCCAATCCACACCCGGCATTTCTCTCTGCGGCACGCAAGGCCGGTACCAAAGGTATTGAAATTGCCAGCCTCGGCGAGGCGGAGAAGGCTGTGGCCGCCGGTTTTTCTCCAGATGAGCTGATTTACACCGGCCCGGGCAAGTCTCCGGAGGAGTTGCGGTGGAGCGTGGAGCGTGGCGTTCGCACGATCCATATCGAATCGCTGACCGAGGCGCATCGACTGGAAGCTATCTGCACGGAGTTTGGAAAGAAGCAGGATGTGCTGCTGCGCATCAATGCCAATTTTGACATCCACGAGGCGCAAACGACGTTTTCCGGTGGTAGCAGGAAATTCGGTGTAGACGAGGAAAAGCTGGACGGTGTGCTGCCACAAATTCTTGCTCTGGAGCGTCTGAATTTTCGTGGCCTGCATGTCTATGCCGCCTCCGGCGTGCTCAAGGTCGCCGACCTGCTGAAGAACTGCGAACTGGTATTTGGCCTGGCGAGGAAAATCGAGGCACAGCAACCGGATGTGTTCTGCGACACCATCGACTTCGGCGGTGGCTTTGGCGTGGATTATCTGGAAACCGGCCAGGATTTTGACCCGCAGGCCTATGCCGATGGCCTTGCCACACTGATTAAGGAATACGGTTTTTCAGGGCGAACATTCTTTCTGGAGCTGGGACGGTATCTGGCCGCCGATTCCGGCTGGTTCTGTACCGAGATTCTGGATATCAAGGAAAGCCGTGGTAAAAAACAGGTCATCTGCGCTGGCGGCATCAACCATTTCCGCCGACCGGCGGCGCTGGCCATCAACCATCCGCTGGCGATTGTGCGCATGGACCGGCCCATGCTGTTTGACAGCCAGGAATCAGTGCGTGATGAATCGGTGTATTTCGGTGGCCCGCTATGCACCGGCGCTGACAAATTGGCCAATGATGTGTATATTGAGGCTGCCGATATCGGTGATATTGCCGTGTTCGGTTACGCAGGTGCATATGGTTTAAGCATGTCCAATATCGAATTTTTGAGCCATGCGCGTCCGGACGAAGTGCTTGTCGATTGACCCCCTGCCCCGCGCTGTTTTTTTACGCTGGGCTGCGTAATGTAGAATATTCAGGAGGGTGAATATGAGTCATCTGCAGAACATTATTGAAAATGCCTGGGGTAGCCGCGATCAATGGTCGGCGCGGGACGTGGATACCGAGTTACGCGAAGGCGTTGAGCACGCCATCCAGTTGCTGGATGATGGCGGCGTGCGCGTAGCAGAAAAAGGTGATGATGGTAACTGGATAACGAATGAGTGGCTTAAAAAGGCCGTATTGCTCTACTTCAAGCTCAACGACAACAAGGTGATCAATGGCGGCGTATCGAACTATTACGACAAGGTGCCGCTGAAATTCGCCAACTGGGGCGAGGATATGTTCCGCAAGGGTGGCATGCGTGTCGTGCCGCCGGCAACCGTTCGCCGGGGCTCTTATATTGCGCCCAAGGTGGTGCTGATGCCGTCCTATGTGAATATCGGCGCCTATGTGGACGAAGGGACGATGGTCGATACCTGGACGACGGTGGGTTCCTGCGCCCAGATCGGGAAGAACTGCCATCTCTCCGGTGGCGTCGGCATCGGCGGCGTACTGGAACCTCTTCAAGCCACCCCGACCATCATTGAGGATAACTGTTTTATCGGTGCCCGCTCCGAGGTCGTCGAAGGCGTCATCGTGCGCGAGGGATCAGTATTGTCAATGGGTGTGTATATCGGTAAATCCACACGCATCGTCAACCGCGAAACCGGCGATATTCTCTATGGTGAGGTGCCGCCGTATTCGGTCGTCGTCTCCGGCTCCATGCCCGGCAAATCCGGCGGTCCGAATCTGTATTGCGCCGTTATCGTCAAGCAGGTGGATAAAAAAACCCGTTCCAAAACGGGAATTACTGAATTATTACGTGAGTTTTGATGGTTTCGCACCCAGTATTTTCTGCTGGTCATATACGACCATGTATTCGGACCGGAAATGCGGCTGGCGACGGAAAACAAGGCTGTAACCCTCAATGTGAGCGGAGCATTCTGGATTGATGTAGATGACAAAGCAGCACTGAATCGTGCGGAAGAAGCAATATGTTAGCGGATGTCCCGGGCTTTTTCAGTGCCCCCTAAACTGCCAAAAGATTCAGTAATAGCGTAAACGCCTGACGATAAATACCGGGATGCTGGCTTTCCCGGGAGCCTGCAATGTTGAGTATGACTACCCGCTGTTCATCCAGCCAGCGCCGAATGCCCTGCTCGTCCACTACTGCCTCCAGATCAACAAGATAAACCGGCTTGCCAGCCGCTTTGGCAAACTGCACCGTCATGGCCGTGCCGCCCAAAGGCTTGCCGCAGCACAAAACCAGCGTCGTGTCGGAATCGCGCACATTCCACTCCGTCCGCTGGATATAATCCCGGTCCGGTGTTTCTTTAAGCGGATAGAAGTCAGGAATCGCGCCATCCTCAGCCCTGCGCCCCCTGGGACACCATCCGCCGCAGTTCAGCCCCAGCGAAAGCGCTGCATCCAGTGCCGCCCGGTCCACACCGGTTTGACCACCGGAAACCACCCTTTCAATCAAGGCGGACGATTCCCGTTTCCACCGTCCCGTCTGCATGCAAATCCAGCCAGCGAAATCCAGGCGCGACATCATCCAGCACAAAATTATCCTCGTTCGGCATGAACTGAATACATGTAGATGGCGTTCCCATGAAATACACACTCTTTCTTTGCATTTCAAACGCCTGATGAATATGGCCAAAAATAATGCCCCGCACCTGGGCATGTCGATCCAGCACATCAAAGAATTCTTCAATATTAACGAGGCCAATGGTATCCAGCCAGCGGCTACCAACAGCCACGGGGGGATGATGCAATGCAACCAGCGCCGGGTAATCCGGCCAGTTTTGCAGCATCTCGTCGAGAAAAGCCAACTCATCCACGACAAGAAATCCGCCTTCTT
Source organism: Zetaproteobacteria bacterium (assembly GCA_036985955.1). Taxonomy (GTDB): domain Bacteria; phylum Pseudomonadota; class Zetaproteobacteria; order Mariprofundales; family Mariprofundaceae; genus JAUZQZ01. The sequence goes on from BTQQ01000018.1 coordinate 8,880, forward strand.
TATCGTGCATGGCGGTATTGAGCATCATGATGTTCCATCCTTTAATCTGCCGGCAGCGCTCATTGCTGATACGCCCACCCGCAAACTCTTGTTGCATAACGGACATAACATCATGGTTGCCGGGCAGGGACATGACCGGTGCAGTCAGGTCAGCCAGAATGCCACGACACTGCTGATAGGAGGCGGCTGACCCGTCATGTGAGACATCCCCCGTAATCAGTACCAGATCAGGCACCGGATACCTCCGGCGGCAATCCTGCACCACCGTATTCAGACTGTTCAGGGTATTTACACCCTTTAGCGCTCCCTGTGGATCAGAAAACAGATGGAAGTCGGTTATCTGTATCAAATGCAACATGATGACACCCGTTTGACAGTAACGACTGGACTCAGGCGAACCCGGGAAGGATGTCGGCGGAAAACACCGGGCCGTCCACGCATACGCGGCGATAATGCTCGCCGTCCTCTTCCAGTGTTTTGACCACACAACCGGCGCAGCCGCCAATACCGCAAGCCATGTATTCTTCCAGCGATAATTGTGTTGAAAGCTTAAGTTCCCGGCCCAATCTGGCAACAGCATGCAGCATCGGATGTGGCCCGCAGGCCAGGAGAATACAACGCCTCCGTTCCGCCTCATCCAGCGCCAGGAGATAATCCCTGGCAAGATCAGGCACATGCCCTTCGTAGCAACCATAAAGCTCTGCATTGGATGCAAGGCGGGATGAAATCCCGCGATCTTCCAGTGAAGCGATACCCAGAATGGTATTACCACCAATGCCGGGCAGTAAAAATTGTGATGGTTTCAGTGCAAACGGAAACTCGACTTCCGAGCCGGCAAAAACCACCATATCCGCCTGACCGTTCAATGCGTCTGCAGCAAAAATCATCGGCGGAATACCGACACCGCCGCCAATCATCACATAACGCCGTGCCGTATCGCTCAAATCAAACGGCCTGCCGATGGGGCCGAGCATCGGCAGTGTTTCACCCACTGCCCGGTCGCGCAATTCCCTTGTGCCATCACCAACAACCTTGACCAGCAGGTCAATCGTTCCTTTCCCCGGATGGGTCAGCATGATGGAAACGGGACGCCGGAGCGGACGGCCCGGTGAAATACGGAGGTGAACGAATTGTCCCGGCATGGCGTGCCCGGCGGTTTTCGGTGCTTTGAGTCTCAGGACGAACTGATCGCCGGGATGATGAATATTGGCAATAACCTCGGCGTCCTCTTCAAAAATTGTATTTCGAAATGGTTCAGGCATGAATGGTTCCATGCTCGAAAACGATTCTTCCTCCCCTGATGGTATGTGTCACTTTCCCACCCATTTCTCTGCCATGCCACGGCGTATTCTTCGATTTGGAGAACAGTTTGTTACGATCAAGCCTCCATGTGATTTCCGGGTCAAAGATACAAACATCGGCGGGCGCGCCTTCGGACAAGGTTCCGGCATCCAGATTCAGCAGTTTCGCTGGATTGCTCGTCATTTTTGCAAGCAGATCAGGCAGTGACAACACGCCGTCGCGCACCAGTCCCAATGAGACCGGCAGCATTGTTTCCAGACCGACGATACCGAAAGCAGCGCAGGAAAGTCCACAGCGCTTATCATCCTCGTGATGCGGTGCATGGTCGGTGGCAATGATCTCGATTGTACCGTCGCGCAACCCCTCAATGACCGCCTGCCGGTCTTCTTCGGTGCGCAGTGGCGGATTCATCTTGGCGTCGGTGTTGAATCCGAGCACTTCCTCCTCGGTCAGTGCAAAATGATGCGGCGCAGCCTCAGCCGATACCGCCATCCCCTCACCTCTGCCCCGACGCACCAGCTCCACCGCACCCTTCGAGGAAATGTGCGCAACGTGATAACGCGCATCAGCCAGTCTTGCCAGCATGATGTCGCGCGCCACCATATCGTCCTCGCCCTCGGCAGGCATGCCTTCCACGCCCAGTTGCGTGGAAATCCAGCCTTCGTTGACGCATCCGTCCTGTGTCAGTTGCAGATCCTCCGCATGCTGAATAATGAGGAAACCGAAGCTGGACGCATACTCAAGCGCCTTGCGCATGATGCCGCCATGCCATACCGGCATGCCGTCATCGGAAAAGGCAACGGCCCCGGCACGTGCCAGCTCGCGCATTTCGGTCAGTTCTTTGCCGTCGAGATTCTTCGTTACTGCGGCAATGGGATGTACATTGCAAAGTCCAGTCTTGCCCGCCCGTTCGATGATTTGCCGGATCACACCGGCATGATCCAGTCGCGGCGTAGTATTCGGCATGCAGCACATGCTGGTAACGCCACCCGCGACTGCCGCCTTTGAGCCGGATTCGATATCCTCTTTCCATTCCTGTCCCGGCTCACGCAAATGCACGTGCATATCAATCAGGCCGGGACAGACGATAAGCCCACTGGCATCGATCTCCGTACCTGCCTTGCGTTTCTCTTCGCCGACAGCGGCGATACGTCCGTCTTTGATCAACACGTTAGCGATACCGTCCAGCCCATTGGCCGGATCGATAACGCGTCCGCCGTGGATCAGAACATCCATCATAACAGCTTCCCCTGCGCCTTCATGGCAGTTTCAGCCTGTTCGCGTTTTTTGCTGCGCCGTACAGGTTCCGTTTGGCCGCCGCCACACAACGCTGTCAGCACAGCCATGCGTACCGCAACCCCACATTCCACCTGGTCAAGGATATGGCTTCTGGCCGAATCCGCGACATCCGACGCAATTTCCACACCCCGATTTATCGGCCCGGGATGCATGACCAGACAATTCTTGTCCGCCATATCCAACCGGCGGCGATTGAGTCCGTAGGCCTCATGGTATTCACGAAGGGACGGGAAACAGCAGCTTGATGTCAGCCGCTCGGTCTGCACGCGCAGCATGTAGAGCACATCGGAACCGGGGATAGCGGCATCAAAATCATGGAATACCTCACAACCAAAACGTTCGATAGCGAGCGGCAACAGTGTTTTCGGTGCAACAACGCGCATGGAATATCCCAGTTTTTGTGCTGCCAGCAAGTGAGATCGCGCCACGCGGGAATGTGCGATATCACCCACAATCGTCATGACTTTGCCCTGCGGTGAATCCCATGCCTGTTTCAATGTCAGTAAATCGGTCAGCACCTGCGTGGGATGCTCATGTGCGCCATCGCCGGCATTAACGATAGATGTATCAGGCAGGTAATCAGCCAGAAACTCACAGGTTCCGGCAACGGCATGGCGGATGACCAACACATGCGGTTGCATCGCGGCCAAAGTTTCACCCGTATCGAGCAATGATTCGCCCTTCTTGGTGGCACTGGTCGATGCTGAAATATTAATCACGTCGGCGGACAGTCGTTTTCCGGCCAGTTCAAAGCTGGTGCGGGTCCGTGTTGAGTTTTCAAAGAAGAGATTAATGATGGTTTTACCGCGCAGTGTCGGCGCCTTTTTGACAGGGCGGCGGGATAGCTCTACAAAAGATGCTCCGAGATTCACCAGGTATTCAATCTGCTCGCGTGACAGTTGCGCGATACCAAACAGGTGCTTGAGTCCAATACTCATGCCGCCACCTCGTGTTGTTCAATGCGCCAGTCCCCATCCGTCACCAGTTTCACCGAATCATTGACGCCTGCCTCACAGAATAGACCGGTACAGTCAGCGGCAATAGGTAATTCGCGTCCACCCCGATCAACCAGCACGGCCAGATGAATACTGGCAGGCCGTCCGTAATCAAAAATTTCACCGAGTGCTGCGCGGATGGTGCGGCCCGTGTACAGCACATCATCCACCAGCCAGATTTTCTTGCCCGAGACATCGAACGGCAAATGGCTTGGGCGCACCTCGGGGTTCGGCCCGATGGTGTCCAGATCATCCCGGTAAAAACTGATGTCCAGATTGCCACGCTCAACATGGCAGCCTCTGGATTCAAGGCGTTGCTGCAAGGTATCGGCAACCCGTGCTCCACCCTGCTGGATGCCAATCATATGCACTTCATTTGACTGGAGTGCGCGGACCATGGTTTCCAGAGCCTGCTCGACGGTTTCACTGTCAAAGATAGTCTCACTCATCCTTTCAGTTCCGGGTGCACAGCCAGAAAATCTTCAAGGATTACTGCTGCTGCGGTTTGATCGATCTTTGCGCGAACCTTCTTTTCGCTCAATCCCCGGGCAAACAGGCGCTCTTTTGCCGTCCATGAGGACAGGCGTTCGTCCTGAAACACAATCGGCAAATCGGTCCGCGCCTCCAGTTCTCTTGCAGCGGCACGGCAATCGGCAGCCTGTTCACCTTCTGTTCCATCCATGTTTTTAGGAAGACCGGCAACAATGCCCCGACAACCGTATTCCCGCGCTAGTTTCAAAGTCTGCCCAGGCCAGCCGGAATCCCTGCGGTACAGGCAGGTTAGACCACGGGTTGAAATGCCCAAGCGGTCGCAAACGGCCACACCGATGCGTTTGCCGCCAATATCCAGAGCCAATAATGGAAGTGCCAGAGGAGAAGTCTGTGTAGATAAATCGCCTGAATTATTCAGGCTAGTAGTTGAGCAGGATTTGACTGTCATTAAAACCGAGATTCTGCAACGTTTCTTGACATGCGTCCACCATTGCGTTCATGCCTGCCAGGCAGGCAACCGCATTTTCCCCGGCAGGCGCAGCGGCTTTGAGCGTATCCTGCACATAACCGATGGGCCCTTCCCATGCATCGCTGCCCGTCTTTACGGATACGCTGACTTCAATATTGTGCTCGGCCAGTGATTCCAGTTCATCCGTCAGCAAGCGGTGGCAGGGGGTAAGAAATCCGGCATAAATGGCAATGTCTCCGTAGTCATCACGGTGGGAAAGCATATCACGCCAGACGCTGCGCAAAGGTGCAATACCTGTGCCCACACCGATGAGATATACATTACATCCGTGGAACGAAGATAAATCAAACCCCTTGCCCATAGGGCCATCCACCTCGACTGAAGCACCGGGTTCCAGTTGAGCCAACAGGTTTGCAATGCCGGGCCGTTGCTTGATCACAAATTCATAGTAATCCGTACAACCCGGCTCCGATGCAATGGCAAAATAACTCGGCATGGGCTCCTTCAGTCCGGGAAGTCCCAGACGGGCAACCTTGCCAGCCACGAATGGCTCAAGGACATGGCCTTGCATGGGTTCAAGATCAAGCTTCACCACCACTTCATCACACTCGGGGCTGCTTAAGCGAACCGAATCTTTAACACGCATCATATATGGAGAAGAATGCTGCAAATTCATGAACCTCTTGGTCTTATCCTTGATGAATAACTTAATGACTTCATACGAAGCCATCATACTTGTCGTAAGATAGAGATGCGACATTGCACCGGAGAGCGGAAAAAGATGCAAGAAAGGATTTCATCACCAAATATCTGGCTGGAGTTGCGATTACCCGCAGCAAGCATAAAGGACACTGCATTTGAACGGCTGTGCGACAGCATGGGTGCGGCGGGCACAGCCTTGCAAACGGATACAAAAACAGGATATACCGAACATGTGGCGTGGTTTACCGCCGGAGACAACCCACAAAAGATACGCACGTCAATCGTCGTGGCGGCCATGTTGCTTGGCGTGCCGCAAGCGGATATTTGCCTTCATGCTCTGGGAGATGACTGGGAAACCGCATGGCAAAAGGACTGGAAAGCCATACCAATTGGTAAACGCCTGTGGATTCGCCCTTCATTCTGTGAACCGCCTGTAGATGACCGCCTGGACATCGTGCTCAATCCCGGCATGGCCTTCGGTACCGGATCGCACGCCACCACGCGACTATGTCTGGAAGCGATTGAACGCATTTGCAAAAAGAACCTGCCGGAAACGATGCTTGATATGGGTGCGGGCTCCGGACTGTTGGCCATTGCCGCCGCAAAGCTGGGCGTCAAACATGTGCTGGCGATGGATAACGATCCGGATGCTGTGGATGCCTGCCGTACAAATGCAGCCATCAACAGCGTATCCATCCTAAGTCAATGGGGAGACCTTCCTCCGAACCGAAAATTTGACCTTGTCGTCGCCAACATCCTCGCGGGGCCATTGATAGATATGGCTCCGAAACTGGCTGCCTGCGTCCACGGCACGCTCGTCCTGTCCGGCATTCTGGCTACACAGGTCGAAAATATCTGCCGGAGGTATGAAGCCGAAGGGTTGAAGAGTATCCGACCTGTTGATACCCAAGGTGAATGGGTGGCGATTGAGATGCGAAAGCTTCCGGGTTAAACCGGATTGTTTCCTGTTAAATGCGGCAATACAGCAGGCGGAACCAGTTCCGAAATATCTCCGCCCATACCGGAAATCTCCCGGATAAAGCGCGATGAAACAAAGGTATAGTCCTCACGCGCCATGACAAACACGGTTTCGATCCGCTCGTCCAGTCTGCGGTTCATCGTCGCCATCTGGAATTCATACTCAAAATCCGAAGCTGCGCGCAAGCCTCTCAAGATAGCGCCGGCATGTTGATCCTGCGCCAGCTCCACCAGCAGCCCGGAAAAAGCCGTGACCTCGACATCAGACTTCCCGGCAAACGTTTCGCGCACCATGGCAAGGCGGATCTCCAGATCAAACATCGGCTGCTTGTTCGGATTGGCTGCCACGCCAATAACCACGCGATCGAACAGCTTCAGCCCGCGATTGACTACATCCACATGGCCGAGCGTAATGGGATCAAATGTTCCGGGATAAATTGCAGTACGTTTCACGCCGCCTCCGGTTCAAGAAAGTAAAGACAGGTGTCACCATAGCGCCGCGACCGTAGCTGCGTCCAGCCTGACGGCCACAGTGGATCAACGCGGGCCGATTCTTCAATAACCAGTTGCGCACAGGAAATTCGGGAGTTATCCAGCCAGCACGGAATGCGCTCGCTGATTCCCTGTGCATAAGGCGGATCGGCAAAAATAAGGTCGAAGTGCCGCCCGGCAAGACGGGGAAGCGTCTCCTGCACATCACCATGCAACAAATGCCATTCATCCTGTATGTCCCAGTTACCTCGGATATCCTGCAAGTGTGTGAAGATGCGCTTGTTTTTCTCCACCGAGGTTATCGCTACAGCACCGCGTGACAGTGCCTCCAGTGCCATCAATCCGGAGCCGGAGAACAAGTCCAGCACGCATGCGCCTTCGATATTCCCCAAAATGTTAAACAAAGCCTGCCGTACTTTTGATGGTGTGGGTCGAACGCCTGCATGTTTGGGAACCGGTAGATTACGGCCACGGAACCGGCCTGCGGTAATGCGCATGGATTACCACTTGCGCACAAACGATTCCAGACGCTTGTCCAATACCTTCAAGGGATCGGTATCTCCCGGTGCAATGGCATCGACCGTGAAACCAATATCGACGCTAATGCGTTGCTCCGTTTCCGGCCATACCAGTCCCACCTTCCAGCCACCACGCAGTGCTTTAGCCCATGCCTTAGCTGCATCCTCGTCCTGTTCAGGCATTAAAATAGCAAAGCGCCCCTGATCCAGATCGGCACACAAGTCAAAGCTCCGCAGTTGCTGACGTATGGTGCGCCCGCTTGCCATCACAGCGGCCTGCGCAAACCAGTCTGCCTGCCCGCGAGCCAGAGAAACGTAGTTACCGATATCTACCATGACCAGACTCAACGGCCTGGCATGATTCCGGCAACGTTCGGTTTCCAACGCCAGCACATGGCGAAAATATCCGGGGGTCTCGAGGTCGCTCACCGGGTCTCGGTAAAAATAGTTTTTGAGACGTTCGCCACGCATCAGGGCCGTACTTACCCGTGCAATCAATTGCTGCGGCGTCACCGGCTTGGTGATGTAATCATCCACGCCCAGTGTCAAACCTTTGATCTGATCGTCCAGATTATCCAACGAGCTTAAAAATACGAATGGCGTCAGGTTGTACTGCTTCTGTTTGCGAACCTCGTTGTAGAAAGCCCAGCCATCCATGTTCGGCATCATGATGTCAGCCAGAATCAATTCTACTGAACGCTTTGCGAGAATATCCAGCGCCTGCTCCCCGTCCTCGGCTTCCAGCACGCGGAATCCACCCTGATGCAAAAAATGTGCCGTCAGATCCCGGCTGGAGCCCGAATCTTCAACGACAAGTATGGTCTTCATCATGTTTGCTTCTTCCCCTGTTGCGGACCGGCCTGCACCGTATTCCAGCCTTCCGGGTTAAGGAATCGCGCAGCGGCAGCCTTGACATCGTTTAGTTTAACCGCATTGATACGCTTCTTCCAGACCTGGAGGTAGTCCAGCGGCAGTTCATAAAACCCAATCATGGACATCAGTCCCACGCGCTTTGCATTGGAATCCATACGGTGAGCAAAACTGCCGGTCAGGTTGGCCTTGGCCGCAGCCAGTTGTTGTTGGCTGATATGGCCATCGTGCATTTTCTGCATAACATCCTGTACAACCTTGAGTGCCTGTTCCGCCTGATCAGCACGGGTTTGCAGGGTGATAACAAAGGGACCGGGGACTGCCAATGGAGAAAAATAGGAATAGACGCCATAAACCAGCCCTCGCTTTTCACGCACCTCATTCATCAACCGGGATGCAAAACCGCCACCGCCCAGGATATGGTTGAGCAACATATCGGCAAAGAAGTCCGGTGCGTAACGGGACGGTCCCAGGCTGGAAAGCTGCACGGTCATCTGCCGTGTGGGCATCAAAACATGGTGCTTCTGACCACGAACAATCTCCGGCTTCGCGATATCTTTCAGCCCTTTTTCAGGTGTTCCCTTCCATCCGGCAAACAGCGGCTGGATTTGTTGCAGCACTTCTTTCATCGTCACATCACCACTGATTGCAAGCACCGCACCCTGTGGCTTGAA
>BTQQ01000019.1:0-17197 GCA_036985955.1 Zetaproteobacteria bacterium
GAGCTCCCATTGCTCTGGTTTTCGGTGTTCGCTATCTCTACCAGACGCCCCAGGGGCGTTACCAGATTGACAAGTTATTGCTGAATCTTCCCGTCATGGGCGATGTGCTGCGCAAGGGGGCAGTGGCACGTTTTTGCCGGACATTTTCAACGTTGGCCGCCGCCGGCGTACCAATTCTTGAGGCGATGGATACCGTGGCGGAAACTGCGGGCAACATGATTATCGAAGAAGCGGTGCTTGCGGCCAAGGAATCAATCAGCCAAGGGCAGACATTGGCCATGCCACTTGAGCAAAGTGGAGTTTTTCCCGTGATGGTGACGCAAATGATCAGTATTGGCGAGGAAACGGGTAGCCTGGAAGACATGCTGGGCAAGATCGCGGACTTCTATGAAGAAGAAGTAGATACCGCAGTGGATAATATGACAGCATTGATGGAACCCCTTATCATGGCTTTTTTGGGCGTCGTGATTGGCGGGCTTGTTATTTCGATGTATTTGCCCATCTTCCAGATGGCTTCGGTGATTTAATTCGGGCTATTCGTGGAAAATTCAGACTAATATCCAATCCTGTCATTCTTTGATTCGCATAGCGGAAACAGCCAGTTCTCTACCCCATGGCTGGGGCTCTCAGGAGTAACAGGTTTATGGGACAGGACACAGGTCAGCCTTCCGGCTTACAATCAGAAATAAGCGGTAAAACCGGGCATCAGATAAAGCATCTGCTGATTGCCAGGGCCATTATTGCGGCACTGCTAATGCTTACCATCGCTTACTTTTATTTTTACCCTTTACCAAGGATGCAGCGCGGCATGCTGGTAACTGCGGTACTGCTTCAGGCCCTTTTGCTCCTGGTGCAATGGAAGTTGACAAACACACGTGTTTCTCAGGGTGTGCAGATTGGCTTCCAACTTCTGGGCGACATGTTCCTCGTATCGGTGCTGGTATTTGTTACGGATGGGCTGGCCAGTCCTTTTGTTTTGCTGTTTGGTCTGCTTATTATTGCGGCCGGAACCCAGATGCAGGTCATGCTATCGCTTACCGTGGCTCTTGCTGCAAGCGGGTGCTATCTGGGAAGTGTCTACATAGCTGCATGGCATGATCAACATGCGCTTTCGGTCAATGAGTCCCTGTCTGTTTTGATGCAGGTGTCCGCTTTGCTGCTTGTTGGCGGCGTCATGGGTTATATTGCGCGCCGTCAACAACGGCTGCTCGTGGAGGGTTCACAGGTTGTCCGCATGCACCGCAAGCTGAAGGCGTTGCATGGACAGGTGATGGAGACCATGCATGATGGCGTGCTTGTTCTGGATGAAGCTTATTATATATCGGATTGTAACCGGGCCGCATGTTCCATGCTGGCCGCGGGCAGTGATATCCAGGGGATGCTTTTGCCCATGGTGATGCAGTTACCGGCACAACTGCAACATTTCTTTGAAGATGGAAACAGGCATGCTTGCCGATGTGAATACGAAAAACAGGGACGGGTATTGTTGATCATGGCCGTACAAATGCCGGAAGGTAATGAACAGGCCAAATGGCTAATGTCTCTGGTGGACATAACAGATTTTCGTCAGCTTGAACAAAAGCTGGCGGGTCAGGAAAGACTGGCGGCAATGGGACGCATGGCCGCTATGCTGGCACATGAAATCCGTAATCCCCTGCAAAGCATTGGGCAGGCCGTTGAAATCCTCTCAGAAGGGAAGAGCCATCAACGGCGGGAAGTGGGCAATATTATGCGGGAGGAGGTTCAACGTCTTGATCATCTGGTATCGGACATGCTGGACTATGCGAAACCCCTGTATCCCAAGCCGGAACCTGTTGCCGTATCCGATGTGATCCATGCGGCGATTAAGCAAGTAGATGCACAGGGAAATATGGATATCCACCTTAACTGTACGATCAGTGAGCTTGAAATTGATACCAGTCACTTACGGTTGGTGCTCGACAACCTGCTGCGCAACGCGATGCACGCAAGCCCGGCGGTGGGTAGCATTCACATTCGTATGACGGGCGATGGACAATGGAAGCTCGAAGTGGAAGATGAAGGCGGTGGTGTGCCCGAGGCAATGAGACAGCATGTATTTGAACCCTTTGTCAGTGGCAAAGTGGATGGCGCGGGATTGGGGTTGGCTACGGTGTGGCAGGTATGCCAGTCCAATGGCTGGAAAATTACGGTGGGTGACTCGAACGGAAAAGATGAAAAAAAAGGTGCTATATTTACTGTGACCGGGCCACTTTACACAGCGGAAAATAGATCTGAAGGAGAAGAATTTGGCCAGCGTATTACTGGTTGAAGATGACAAGAATGCTCGCCGCTTGATGGCTCTTGGTTTGGAAGGAAAGGGTCATAATGTGACCATCTGTGTGGGTCCCGGTGAGGCCGAAACGGCGCTAACACAGGAGCGTTTCGAGGTTGTACTGACTGATCTGCGCATGGAAGGCAGGGATGCCGGCCTGGATGTGGTGCAAATGAGCGTGCGCGAACAACCGGAGGCTCGCGTATTACTTGTGACCGCTTATGCCAGTGCCGAAACGGCGGTGGAAGCCTTGAAGCATGGTGCATTTGATTATCTGACCAAACCGGTTTCCGGCGAAGATCTCGCTCAGGCCGTGGAATGTGCTTTGGCGGATATTGAAGAAAACAGAGGACAGGGGACAGAGGGTGGAGGAAAGAGGACAGGGGACAGAAGGCAAAGGACGGAAGACAGAAGGCGGAGGACGGAGGACGGAAAACAGAGGAAAGAGGATAGAAGACAAAGGACGGAAGACAGAAGGCGGAAGACAGAGAATGAAGGCTTAATCGGACAATCCATTTCCATGCGGCGTGTCCGGGAACGGCTTCTGCGCGTGGCCAGAAGGGATTTTACAGTGCTTATTTCCGGCGAGTCCGGTACGGGGAAAGAGGTTGCTGCCCGTTTTGTCCATGCACATTCCAGCAGAAGCGGAGGCTCCTTCGTGCCGGTGCATTGCGGTGCAATTCCTGCCGATCTTTTCGAGTCTGAGCTGTTCGGCCATGTTCGCGGGGCGTTTACAGGCGCTGGGAGCGACCGTTTCGGTTTGATGGAATCGGCGGATGGCGGCACGCTGTTTCTCGACGAAATTGGCGATATGCCTTTGTCCATTCAGGTCAAGCTGTTGCGTGTGCTGCAGGATCACCGGGTTCGCCGGGTCGGTGCGGAGGAAGAACGGAAAATAGATGTGCGCGTGGTTGCCGCAAGCAACCGTGACCTCGCGGCAGAGGTTGAGCGCGGCAACTTTCGGCAGGATCTTTTTTACCGCCTGAATGTAGTACCGGTGCATATGCCGCCCCTGCGGCAGCGACAGGAAGATATTCCGCTATTGGTGGATCACCTTCTGATGCGCTGGACACAGGGAGAGGAGCGGCTTCGCCTTGCGCCAGAGACCATGAAGAAATTGGCCAGTCTTCCTTTGCCGGGCAATGTCCGGGAACTGGAAAATCTCTTGCAGCGGATGATCGCCCTTGCGGATGATGCTGTGCTCACCCCATCTATTTTGAATGAATTGCACATGGAGGAAGTGCAGGGCAAGGAATTATCCCTACGGCAGTTGCAGGAGGATGGTATAAATATGGATGATGCACTGGAGGATGTGGAACGCCGTCTGGTGCGGCAGGCGTTGGATGAAAGTCATGGCAATATCACCAGAGCTGCGGAACTTCTTGGCGTCAGCTTTCGTTCATTACGTTACCGTTTGCGCAAGCTGGGGCTCAAGGCATCGTGATTCCTCTGGTGGCCGGATGTGTGCTGTTGGGGTTGATGTTCGGAAGTTTTGCCAATGTGTTGGTGCATCGTTTGCCAAGAGGAGAATCCATTGTCTTTCCCGGTAGCCGTTGCCCGTCCTGTGGTCATTCGCTCTCATGGTATGAAAATATTCCGCTAATCTCCTGGCTGATATTACGGGGGCATTGTCGTCATTGCGATAAACCAATTTCTATACGTTACCCCCTGTTGGAACTGTGTCTTGGTTTAACATGGGGATATATGGCCTGGCATTTTGGCTGGGGAATGGAACTCGTGATGGCCCTGGTTTTCAGTATGATGTTATGGGTGTTGACATGGATCGATCTGGAGACCGGGCTGCTGCCTGATGTCATAACTCTTCCGGGTATCGCTATCGGCATCATTTTTGGCATAGCTCTGGGATATTTACAGGATAGCGTGATTGGAGCCGTAGCGGGTTACGGCTTGTTCTGGCTGGTTGCCAGGGCATTTTTTCTTTTGACTGGCCGCGAAGGACTGGGTTACGGCGATTTTAAACTATTGGCGATGTTGGGCGCTTTTTTGGGTTGGCAAGCGCTTCCCTTTATTGTCTTTATTTCGTCATTCTGTGGTGCGGTTATTGGCAGCATTTATTTATTTCTGACACGCAAACATGTGCGGGCACAAATTCCTTTTGGGCCCTATCTGGCGGCATCGGGTATGATCTGGTTGTTGTGGGGTTCCGATTTGTTAAGATGGTATCTTGATGTGATCAAGCCTGCATGATAGCACGAGTCGGACTGACCGGTGGCATCGGTAGCGGAAAATCAACTGTGGCAAAGAGATTTTCAGAATTTGAAATTCCGGTTCTGGATCTGGATGAAGTCGGCAAGCGTCTGACATCGCAACCGGATTACCTTGCGATACTGGTCAATGCATTCGGCGACAGGATATTACGTGAAGATGGAAGTCTGGATCGGCGCAAACTGGCGCGTATCTGTTTTTCCGATGCTGAAAAAACAAAGTGCCTGAATCAGATTATGCATCCGCCTATTTGGGACGAAGCAGAGGCCTGGCTCGCCCGCCAGCATGCGTGCTATGCATTGATTGAGGCATCCGTGCTGATTGAATCCGGTGGTGTATCCCGAATGGATGATGTGGTGGTGGTGGTGGCCGACGAAAATATTCGTCGTGAACGCATACTGGCCAGCAGAGATATGGATGCAGCGTCTTTTGATGCTATTGTTCAACGGCAGTGCAATGATGATGCCCGATGCGCAACAGCGAGTTATGTAATCTGTAATAATGCTGACTTGTCCGCCTTGCATACAAAAATTGACATACTTCATCACCAGCTTATGAAAAAATATTCGTGAATGTGATTGACAGCAATGCATACCGAGTGTAGCAATTGCCCATTGCCATTGATTGGCGATCCTTTTCCTCACAATCCATCGTTGTTTTGTTTAATACCAATTAATCATCATTTCCCGGAGTAAAAATACCGTGTCATCCAATATTTCTGAGATAAACCCTCAATCGTCTGATACAGAAAACGAAGCAGCCGTGCAGAAAAAGCCCGCAGTCCGGGGAAGACGGCGTAAGCCGGATATGGACGCCGGAGAGGAAAAACCTGCCGGACAGGAAATGAAATCAGACGCATCCATGGATAGCCAGGAAACGGATGCAGGACACCCATCACGTCATGGCGGACAAAGCGGAAACCGTGCGCGACGCAAAAATGGTGAAAATCGTGGTCACCGGCGCAGGAATGAGCATGCTGAGGAGCCACTTTCGGAGGAAGCCAAAGGTATTCAGATGAATCTGCGTGAAGTCTCACAGATGGCGCCGCAGGCATTGCTTGAACTGGCCGAATCCCTTGGCATTGAAAATGCAGCAGGTATGCGCAAGGCGGAGCAGGTCTTCGCAATCCTCAAGGCTCATGCCCAGCGGAGCGGCACCCTATACAGTGAGGGTGTGCTCGAAATTCTTCCTGACGGCTTTGGTTTCCTGCGCTCACAGGAAGCGAATTATCTGGCAGGCCCTGATGATGTTTATGTTTCCCAGAACATGGTCCGGCGGTTCTCACTGCGTAAAGGCGACACGGTGGCGGGCGAAATCAAATCACCACGTTCCGGCGAACGTTATTTTGCGCTCAAGACAATCGACCTGATTAATGGTGAAGAGCCCAAGGTTGCCAAGACCAAGGTGTTGTTTGATAACCTGACACCGTTATATCCGGATAGTGGACTGAGACTGGAAGTGGAAGGTTCCAGGGACATTACCGGCCGTGTCATTGACATTGTTTCACCCATTGGGGGTGGACAACGGGGATTGCTGGTAGCACCGCCCCGAACAGGCAAGACCATGATGATGCAATCCATCGCTCATTCCATCGAGGCCAACCATCCTGATGTTGTGTTGATGGTTCTGCTGATCGACGAGCGGCCCGAAGAGGTCACCGATATGAAGCGTTCGGTGAAGGGTGAGGTGATTTCATCAACCTTTGACGAACCGGCGCAGCGCCATGTGCAGGTAGCTGAAATGGTTATCGAAAAAGCCAAGCGCCTGGTGGAACACGGTAGGGATGTGGTTATTTTGCTGGATTCCATTACCCGGCTGGCCCGTGCCTACAACACCGTTGTTCCGTCTTCCGGCAAGATTTTGTCCGGTGGCGTGGATTCCAATGCACTGCACCGCCCCAAACGGTTCTTCGGTGCGGCGCGCAACATTGAAGGAGGCGGTAGTCTGACAATTATTGCCACTGCACTGGTGGATACCGGCAGCAAGATGGACGAGGTGATCTTCGAAGAGTTCAAGGGTACTGGCAATATGGAAATCAGGCTGGACCGGAAGCTTGTGGATAAACGCGTTTTCCCGGCCATTGATATTGCACCTTCGGGCACACGCAAGGAAGAATTGCTGATTGATCGCGAAGTACTGCAGAAGATTTGGGTGCTGCGAAAGATTCTCTCGCCCATGGGAACGGTGGATGCCATGGAGTTTCTACTGGATAAACTGGGGCAGACCAAGAACAACGCGGAATTCTTTGATAAGATGAATCAGTAGGGGTTCAATTTTAATCAAGTGTTGGTCATCAGGTAGTCCAATAGAGGATCGGCGTTTGCCGCGAGCAGATGAAACATCTTTTCAAAACCGTCGTTGCCACCGTAGTAAGGGTCGGGTACATCCGGCGGGATATTCGCATCCGATTCAAACTGGCGCATCATCAGTACAGTTTTCCTGCCTGCCCCCATAGCCAATAAATCTTCTTTGTTATTCGTGTCCATGGCCACAAACCAGTGCCAGTGGGAAATATCTGGTGGCGTAATCTGCATGGCCCGGTGCCTGTTCAGGTCAATACCATGTGCTTTAGCGGTAGCCGCTGATCGGATATCGGCCCCACTTCCAACGTGCCAGTCGCCCGTTCCTGCCGAAGCAAAGCAGAATTGATGATCCAGCCCACGGACAAGGGCGCGTTCACGTACAATGGCTTCAGCCAGCGGTGAACGGCAGATATTCCCCAGACAGACAAATAATATACGGGTGGGTCTAACCTTTTTGGGCATTTCGTTCTGCTTGTGAAGGGCTCAGATAGGCAGGGCTAGCAAAGCGGGAAAGGATATCCGGATTGGCCACTTTGCTTGCCTGCTGGCAGGTCAGAATCGCCAGAGCCTTACAACGCGGCAGTTCAAGGGGAAGCTGTTCCCAGCCGGGCAAATCCACCGTGGTTGGCGTTTGTGTGAGGTAGGTGTCCGCAGGTATGCAGCGAACCTCATCCCATGGCTGGCTTCGGTCTTCTTCCAGGGGCATGCCTTCCTGATAACGCCCAAGCCAGGCGCTACCGGCGCGCGCATCCTCAATAACCCACATGGGTTCACGAACACTGGATTGCCGAGCAGTAATGGCCAGTGATGAAAACCCCAGCATGGGCAGACGAAGGTCCGCATTGATACCGGTCATCGTCGCGGCAGCGACGCGCAGGCCTGTAAATGATCCCGGGCCGATGCCAAGGCCGAGCAGTTGCACATCCTTCCAATTCAGTTCCGCTTCGGCCAGCAAGGTTTCCAGCATAGGAAGGATGGTTTGTGAGTGGGGTTTATTCGATTGACTGCTAACGTAAAACTGTCTGGCGTCCTGCCGGATGAGACAGGCGCAGGCAGGGCCAAAAGCCGCATCCAGCGACAGAATATTTTTTTCTTGCTTCATCCGATTTACTTCATCCAAATTGGCGCAGGAAAGCGGTGAATTCTTCTCCATATTCATGATGGTGCCGACCAAGTTCCACATTCGCCATGAGAAATCCGATCGGATTGCCTGCGTCGAAGCGTTTGCCCTCGATAATCACCCCATGGACAGGCTCTTCTTTGGCCAAACGAGCCACGGCATCGGTCAGTTGAATCTCTCCCTGCTTTCCCGGTTTTGTGTCTGCCAGCAACTCAAGCAGGCGCGGTGTGAAGATATAACGGCCAATGATAGCCAGATCGGAAGGGGCTTCTTCAGTCCGCGGTTTTTCCACCATATCCTGTAACCGGAGCAGGCCATCTTTTTCCTGACTGGCCTGAACGATGCCATAACGACTGACCAGATGGGCCGGAACCTGCATCAGACCAATCACGGAGTAGCCCGTTTGTTCATGTACGTGGCGCAGTTGCTGCATCGCAGGGGTTTCAGCGATAATTAATTCATCAGCCAATGCCACGCCGAAGGCTTCATTACCCACCCAATGGGTGGCGCAGGCCACGGCATGTCCCAGACCCAGAGCCTGCTTTTGGCGCACATAGACCACCTCGGCCATGCGCGCCACACGGGATACTTCTCGGTAAAGTTTATCTTTTCCAGCGGATTTCAGGTTCGCTTCCAATTCGGATGAGATATCGAAATGGTCTTCAATCGCGCGCTTGCCACGGCCAGTGACCATGATGATTTCGTTCATGCCGGAAGCCAAAGCTTCTTCGACGCCGTACTGAATCAACGGTTTATCTACAATGGTGAGCATTTCCTTGGGGCTGGCTTTGGTGGCGGGGAGGAAGCGGGTACCAAGACCGGCCGCCGGAAAAATAATTTTTTTCAGTGGAGCATTCATGGGGAAAGCCTATCCGGTTTTCGCCAGACAAAAAAGAAGGCGGGCATTAGCCCGCCTGTGAAGAAATTTAGGGCTATTTTCTCTGGCTACAGGCGGCCATAGGAATGCAGGCCGGAGAGATACATATTCACGCCGATAA
Source organism: Zetaproteobacteria bacterium (assembly GCA_036985955.1). Lineage (GTDB taxonomy): Bacteria > Pseudomonadota > Zetaproteobacteria > Mariprofundales > Mariprofundaceae > JAUZQZ01. The sequence goes on from BTQQ01000019.1 coordinate 8,941, forward strand.
AGCAGAAGACAGTGACCAGAAATCCGGCTACGGTCCACCATGCCAGCGAGCGCCCCTGCCAGCCATGTGAAACACGTACATGTAAATACGCACCATATACAAGCCAGACAATCAGCGCCCATGTTTCTTTGGGATCCCACGACCAGTAGCCGCCCCATGCTTCGGCCGCCCATGCCGCCCCCAGGATGGTGGCCAGCGTGAAGGCCGGGAAGCCGATGGCGACGGCCTTGTAAGCCAGTTGATCCAGTTGATCCAGCGTAGGGAACACAGCGAGCAGTCGTGAGTTACCATTTTTTTTCTCAATACGTTCACGCATCAGATAGGCCATGCCTGCACCACAGGCGACAGCAAATGCGCCATAACCGACGAAGTTCATCGGCACATGAATCTTCATCCAATAGGATTGTAGTGCCGGAACCAGGGGTTTGATATCGGCATGCCCACGCGCGGAGAGCCAGATGCCGAAGAACACACCTGCGGAAACCAGTGGCATGACAAAGGCACCCATGGCTTTTGCCTGATAGCGCCGTTCAAGCGATAAATAGATAACAGTGGTAATGCAGAACAGGAGAATGAAGACTTCATACAGATTGGAAACAGGTGCATGCCCGATTTCCACATCCAGCATGTAGGATTCATACCAGCGCAGTAACAGGGCGGAGCCTCCGGCGTACACACCAACCCATGCACATGCTGTGGCCAGTTTCCCGACAATGGATGCTGGTGCAAACAAATAGGTGACGTACAACAACGCTGAAGCCAGAAGAACTATATTCATGGTCATAATGATGCTGCCGGAAAGCAAGTTGGATTGATCGGCATAGGAAATAAGCGCCTGATCCGGTTCCATGACAGACCAGAATGCGGCGAGCAGAATCATCATCAGCGCGCCATCCAGCCAAGATACAAGATTCGATGAGAATTTTGCCGTTGTGAGTGATGGCTTGGCCATGCCTACGGCCACGCCAGATGCCAACCCTGCCAACGCCCCTGTACCAAACCATGCAAAGGATGAAAGAGTCAGAAAGTACAACAAACCTCCATCACCATATCCGGAAGGCCCATACATGGCATAAGCGGATATTCCCGTAATGGCGCCCAGATAGGTGCAGAAGCGGACAAAGCCAGGGAGTCCCCGGTTGATGGTCTCAAAATTGAAACGTGTTGCAGTAATTGCGGTCATGTCGCACTCCCTTCTGATGGCCTGGAATCAAAACCCTGCTCTATTTTTGTTAAAAGTTCATGAAATTCCTGTTCGAAACCCAGTTTGTTCCGAAGGGTCATACCACCCAAGCTGATTTTAACATTGTTGCCCTTCTTTTCCAGCACCAGCCATAGCTTGCGGTGTGGCATGTAAAACATAATGCACAGACCAATCACAAGAGCAGCGCTGCCTACCCAGACAATATTCATGCCAGGGTCTTGAGCCAGTTCCAAGCCTGTGTAGTAAACCTGATCGTAATCCTCCAGAACAGGAATGAAAGGCCATGGCACTTGCGACAGGTTGCTCATGCCCTGAATCACGCGTGCCCCTATCTGTTGAAAATTCTTCGGGCGTTTATTGCCAAATACTTTATTCATGGCGGATTTAAAGGCTGTGAAATTGGCTGCCTGCGAATTATTTTCTTTTTGTTTTTTCAGCACATCAACAAAGCTGTTATATAGCTTCCAGTCCGTAGGTTGGCTGAAATCCAGCCCCAGAGAAAACGGTTCATAATCACGTTCTTCGCCGGTCAATGAAACCATCATCAAATTTCCCCGATTTTGCCCTTTCATCACAAACGGGCGCATAAAGGTTTTGACCTTTACCGGCTTCAGTCCGGGTCCGCGCAAAATGAACTCCACGGCAGGCCCCAAGTCCTTGAATTCCTTGGGTGCGCCAGGATTCGCCATATTTTCGATATTGAAGGGTCGAAAATTGGTGATTTCGAGGCTGACGCCTGTTTTTGGATCGCGCCATGTTTCATACACCTTGGTTTTCACGGTTTCAACCTTGTCGGCGCCGAGGCGGAACAGCTTCAGTTGAATATCCGAACCACCATCACCAAAGCTGGCCTGATAGATGCGTACGCCTTTGTAGTACAAGGGTTCATTAACGATAATTTTCTTGTGGTCCACGACTGTCTTGCCGTTATCAATAATGGACAGGGTGCTACGGAATTCCTTGGGCATACCTGTCGGATAGAAATCAATAAAGAAGTCATCACAGCGAATATCAAATGGCATCTTCAGATGGCCGGTTCCCGTACCCTTGACGAAGCTTATGGTATTATCCGTGCTGCCTTCGACTACGGTCATCGTACCACGGAAACCGTATTGCGCGCCGATCCAGCCGCCGACCAGAATAATAAGAATCGCGCCATGAACGAGGATATAGCCCCATTTGTTCCAGCGGCCTTTATCGGCGCGGATATAGGTTTTTCCACTATCCTCAGCAGTTTTCTGTTCCCAGTCGGAAAGGCAGGATTGAAGCGTCTCAATGACTTGCGTCAGTTCAACCTTGTTCAGTCTCCAATGCTTCAGATGGTGAAACCGTTGCAGGGATTTATCCGCGATGACGACCTTACGTTTGCGCATATCCTTGAGCATGCGAGGCGTATTTCGCCACAGGCACACGACAAGCGAGAGCATCAGGAAGCCCAGCAAGCCAATAAACCAGCTGGTATGGTACATGTCGAACAGGCCGAGTGACCGGAATACATTGTACCACAAGGGGCCGAATTGTTTGAGGTAATCTGTCTGTATCTGATTCTGCAACAGCACGGTTCCAATCACACTGGACAAGGCGAGCACTACCAGAAGCGCAATGGCCAGCGACATTGAACTTAAGCGATCAAAACAGGGTTTGAACCAGATGGGCATATTCATGGGGTGCGCATCCTAGAGGAGAGTGACGCGCAAAAAAACAATGATTCTTTTTAAGGCTAATTCATCGCAGGACATGGAAATGGTCTTTCTTCCAGAGCAGGAGCGTAGAAGGGGTGTTGCTCTGCTTCTCACCAGAGATAACCCCGTCAATATGGCGATGCCAATGCATGCGCAGCCGCCAGTTCGGTGTTTGAATGTTGCCTCCCCTGCGGTTCAGGCTGCTTGAAAGAATCAGCCCTCCACTCAATGCTGCCAGCCGGCGGCAGGTGATATCGGTATCGACACGCAGGGCAATACGTCCTCTGGCATAGCAGGTGCGGGGCAGACCGGGGCGGCCCGGCAGTACGAAGGTCGTATTGCCGGGCCATGCTTGCCGCACGGCCCGGCGCAGGGGCGGCGGCAGGTATCGAATATGGCGCATAGCTGTGCGTATGGAGTTGGCGATGAATACAAAAGGCCCCTGCCGTTGTTTGAATTGTTGCAGTTGTTGCACGGCCTTCGGACAAAGCGGTGAAGCGGCAATGCCGGCAACCGTTGATGTGTTATGTGCAACAAGTTTTCCTTGCTGAAGCATGCGTGCGGCGCGAAGGGTGCGTAATTTTTGGCGAATCATTCCAATAAAAAAATTAGATTAGTCTTCCGGTTGAGCGATGGCCTCGCGTGCTGCTCGGAGTTTGTCCGCCAACGATGTATTCGATTGCGCCAGTATTTGCACCGCCAGTATCCCGGCGTTTTTTGCAGCATTGACGCCAACGCATGCCACAGGAATACCCGGTGGCATCATTACCGTCGAGAGCAGGGCATCCTGCCCCTGTAGCGGCCCCGCTGAAATAGGAACGCCAATAACAGGTAAAATAGTTTTGGATGCGACGACGCCAGCCAGATGCGCCGCCATGCCCGCGGCGCAGATAAACACGCCACATCCGACAGCTTCAGCATCATGGACAGCCTTGATAGTCGCTTCCGGTGTACGGTGCGCTGAACGCACCAATACCTTGTGTGGCACATCGTATTGATCAAGCACGGCAGATGTCTGCTCCATAATGGACATATCACTTTTGCTGCCTATCAGAATCAGGACTTTGATATTTTTCATTTGTTATTTCTCCGGGTTAAGCGCATGCCAGCCAATGTCCTTGCGGTAAAAGCCACCGGGCCAGTCAAGATATTTCAAAGCAGTGTAAACGGTTTGTTGCGCTTCGGCTACGCTGTCACCCAACGCCGTTACCCCCAGCACACGTCCGCCGACATTCACGATCATATCATCTTTTTCACCGGTTCCCGCATGGAATACGGTGGTTCCTGCTGCTTCCATGTCATCCAGTCCACCAATATTCTGTCCTTTGGTGAAGCTTCCCGGATAACCATCCGAGGCGACGACGACAGTGAGTGCCGCGCGGTCGTCCCAGTCCAGTGTTACGTCATCCAGTCGTTTTTCCGCTGCCGCCAAAAGCACTTTGCCAAGATCGGATTTCAACCGGCTCATCAGTGGTTGACACTCAGGATCGCCGAAGCGGACGTTGAATTCGAGAGCCTTCGGTCCGTCAGCGGTAATCATAATACCAGCGTATAGTGTGCCGATGAACTCGATACCACGATCTTTTAATGCCACAATTGTAGGCCGCACAATGGTTTCCAGCACTTTATCAGCGATTTCTTTGGTTACGCACGGGGCTGGTGAATAAGCGCCCATACCACCGGTATTCGGTCCCTTGTCACCATCAAGCAATGCCTTGTGATCCTGACTGGAATCAAGCGGTAGAATCGTATCACCGGAAACGATAAACAGGCAGGACGCCTCCTCACCCTCAAGGAATTCCTCAATGACAACTTGCGACCCGGCATCACCAAAGCTGTTACCAGCCAGCATGTCACGTGCCTCAGCCACAGCCTCGTCCACCGTCTGTGCGATAATCACGCCCTTTCCGGCCGCCAGCCCCGAGGCTTTGATAACAATTGGCGCGTTCCGGTTGCGGATACATGTTTCGGCAGCATCCGGGTCGGTGTGGGTTTCAAATGCCGCCGTTGGTACGCCAGCTTCGTCCATGAGTGTTTTGGCGAACGATTTACTCCCCTCCAGTTCGGCAGCGGCCCGATTGGGGCCGAAGACAGCGAAACTTTCGGCGCGCAGCCGGTCGGCAAGTCCTGCTACCAGCGGCACTTCGGGCCCGACGACAACCAGATGCGGCTGTTCCTTCCTCGCCAAATCAACAAGCCCGTCAATGTCCCCCGCATTTACGTTGATACAACGCGCATCCGTCGCGATACCCGGATTGCCCGGCGCACAAACAACCTCCGAAACGGAAGGAGAACGCTTCAGTTTCCAGCACAACGCATGCTCACGGCCACCACCGCCGACTACCAGAACCTTCATTGGTTAATCCTCATTAGACACAGATTAACGCAAATATTCGCAGATCATATTCATGTAGGCTAATCCGTCTTCCTTCACGTCGAGTTAATGACGAAAATGGCGGATGCCGGTGAAGATCATCGCGATATCCTTTTCATCGGCAGCAGCAATGACTTCCTCGTCACGGATCGAACCGCCCGGCTGAATTACAGCGGTGGCGCCCGCATCGGCCAGCGCATCCACACCATCACGAAAGGGGAAGAAAGCATCGGAGGCCACGACCGAGCCCTTGACCGCTTCACCGCCGTGGTGCGCAGCTATACGCGTGGAATTGACCCGGTTCATCTGGCCTGCGCCGACACCCAATGTTACGCCATCTCTGGCGAATACAATCGCATTGGATTTCACATGTTTGGCAACTGTCCAGGCAAACAGCATATCGTTCCATTCCTTATCCGTCGGTGCGCGTTTGGTGACCACCTTGCAGGCGTCACGGTTCAGGATATGCGCATCACGTTCCTGCACCAGGAGGCCGCCGTTGACCCGTTTGAATTCGAGACCTCCGCTTACTGCTTCGGCAGAAGGCGCGAGCATCAGACGTAAGTTTTTTCGTTCTGCAAGGATGGTGCGGGCATCATCGGAAAAGCCGGGAGCGATGACCACTTCCATGAAGGTTTCGGCAATCAGTTTTGCAGTCGCTCCAGTCAGTTCCCGATTGAAGGCGGCAATGCCGCCGAAGGCCGATACGGAGTCAGCGGCGCGGGCTCGCTCATAGGTTTCGACCTGATCACTTCCGGCGGCGACACCGCATGGATTGGCATGCTTGACGATAACGACGGCGGATTCACTGAAATCCCGCACCAATGCAAAAGCAGCGTCGGCATCGGCAATATTATTGTAGGAAATCGCCTTGCCTTGCAGCACCGGGCAATCGGCCAGCGACACACCTTCATCCTCCGGGTCGGCGTAAAAGGCGCCCGCCTGATGCGGATTTTCGCCATAGCGCAGTTCGTCAGCCGTCTTAATGAACTGGCGGGTGAAGATATCCGGGAACCGCCGTTTGCTGCCGTCGGCATTTAACGCCGAGAAGTGGTTGGCAATCGCGCCGTCGTAGGCGGCAGTGTGAGCAAAGGCTTTGATGGCCAGCGCCCGGCGTCTGTTTTCATCCAGCGTGCCCTTATCCATCGCCTCCAGCACCATGTCATAATCGGAAGGGTCAACGACAATGGTGACGAATTTATAATTTTTGGCTGAAGCACGCACCATACACGGACCGCCGATATCGATATTTTCGATGGCGTCATCCAGCGTGCAATTCTCTTTGGCAACTGCTTCGCGGAAGGGGTACAGATTCACACAGACCAGATCAATGGGCTCGATACCGTGTTCGGCCATGGAAGCCAGGTCGCCGTCGTTATCGCGGCGTGCCAGAATGCCGCCATGCACCTTCGGATTCAGCGTTTTAACACGGCCATCCATCATCTCGGGAAAGCCGGTGTAATCGGAGACGTCGCGGACAGGGATGCCTGCTTCGCGCAGAAGGCTTGCCGTTCCCCCGGTGGATAGAATTTCGACACCCCGGTCGGCAAGGGATTGTGCGAATTCTTTCACACCACTTTTATCGGATACGCTGATTAATGCGCGGGCGATTCTTGGTTCATGAGTGGGCATGATTTTATCTCCAAAGATGGTGCGCCCTAGTGGATTCGAACCACTGGCCTGCAGCTTCGGAGGCTGCCACTCTATCCAGCTGAGCTAAGGGCGCGTCTTTATTTTGTGGCGGCAGCCTACCTGACAAACATTTCCGCGACCATGGCTTCGAAAGCTTGCGCGCTATCCATCTGCGCCACGCATACGAAAAGAGGATGCATCATAGGAGAGGTATGTGGCCCGTCAAGGATTCCCGTATTGAATCAGGCGGCGATAGCTTCCTGTTTTTCCAGATTTTCCAGGTCCACGCCAACAATTTTTGATACGCCGGCTTCAGGCATGGATACGCCAATGATACGACCGGCCATTTGCATGCTCACCTTGTTGTGCGTGATGTTCAGGAATTGCACTGTATTGGAGAATTCCTGAACCAGTTCCCCGAAACGACCGACATTGGCGTCATCCAGTGGTGCATCGACCTCATCCAGTATACAAAACGGCGCCGGTTTGATACGGAAAATGGAAAATACCAGCGCCACAGCGGTTAGCGCTTTTTCCCCTCCCGACAGCAATTCAACACTCTGAAGACGCTTACCTGGCGGTTGCGCAATCACCTCCACGCCAGCGGTTTGCAGATCATCTGAATCAAGATGTAACTCTGCTTTTCCGCCACCAAACAGGCGAGGGAATGTCTGCTTGAAATAGGCATTGGCTTGTTCGAATGTTTCCCTGAATCGCTGGCGGGTCGTGCGGTCAATGCGGTCAATCGTGTCCGATAGCGTGGCAAGGCTGGATTCCAGATCTTCAACCTGAGTGGAAAGGAACTGCTCTCTTTCTGCTGCCTGATCATACTCTCCAATCGCCAGTAAATTAACCGGACCAAAGCGGTTCAAACGCTCTTCAAGTTCTCTTGCCTTGAGCAGCATGGCTTCTTCATCCAGTTCACCCTCCATACGGTCCATCTCGTGCATCAGTTCTTTTCCCGTTCGTTGACAGCGCTGATGGATTTCGTCTTCCATGTCCTGCAAGCGGGTGGTTTCCGTGGCCAGAGCGATTTCACGTTGTTGGCGGTGTTCCGTAGTTTCCTGCAGGCCTGCACGCAGTTGATGCTCAGTCCTGTCCGCTTCATGCGCGGTTTGCTGCAATGCATGGCCTTGCTGACGTATTCTGTTCAGTTCCTGATGCATGTGTTCGACGGCCTCGGATGCCTCGCGCAACAACTGGTCTGTTCCGGATCGTTGCTCCGCTTGCAGGATGTCTGAGGCGATCGTGGAAAATGCTGCCTGATTCTGTTGTTGCTGCTTTTCCACCTGCTCCAATTCATCATGCAGACGTTGCCGCTCCCGGACAAGAGTCTCGCGAGCCTGCCGATGCAGGGCCAGAGCC
>BTQQ01000020.1:0-16985 GCA_036985955.1 Zetaproteobacteria bacterium
GTTTCTAACTGGATTCTCAGCTTGCGCCCTATCATCCGCCGATAGACATAAGGAAACGATTCATAGCGATGAGGTACCGCTGGTGATTCAACCTTCCAATATGGATATGGGCGAGGTGGTGGAAGGAAAGAAAGCGGAGACGACGCTGTTTTTACGTAATACCGGTTCACAGCCCGTGCATGTGTCGAAGGTTGAGACATCTTGCGGTTGCACCGCAGCCAGTCTGGAAAGCAGAGAATTGGCACCGGGGGCCTTCACGCCGCTGCATGTCCGGGTGGATACTACCGCCAAGCGTGGACTGGTCAGAAAAAGGGTGACGGTATTTGATAGTCAGGGGAGGAAGGCGCAAGCCTGGCTGACGTTGATGGTGCGACAAAATCCACACGCGGATACGATGCAGGGGAAAGGTATTTTTGATGGCAAATGCGCCGCATGCCATGCTGAGCCTGCCAGAGGGAAGGTGCAGGGAGGTGCTATCTATAAAGCCGTATGCGCCATGTGCCATGGAGGGATGGCGGAAGGTGCTTATGCGCCGGCTTTACGGGGGCGGGATGCAACATCCTTGTCTTCTGTGCTGGTCAATGGGTTGGGGCGGCAGATGCCTTCGTTTTCAAGAAAAAAGAATGGGCCACTGAGTCGAGCGCAGATTACAAGCGTATCGGCGTGGCTATCGGAACTGGACGAGTAGGCCTTGTGACGGTATAAATACGCATCATGAAAAAAGACACCGTTATTGCTCCTTCCATTTTATCCGCCGACTTTGCCGACCTGGGTGCTGAAATACGCGCCATTGACGAGGGCGGTTGCGATTGGGTCCACTTTGATGTGATGGATGGTTCGTTTGTGCCTCCGATTACGATTGGTGACAATATCTGCAAGGCGATTCGTCCGCATACGGAGAAGCCGATTGATGTCCACTTGATGGTGAATCATCCGGATACTCAGGTTGAGGCCTTTGCCAAGGCAGGGGCTGATTATATCACCGTACATCAGGAGGTAAGCCACCACCTTGAGCGCAGCCTCCAGTTTATCCGTTCCCTTGGGAAAAAAGCGGGTGTCAGTCTGAATCCGGCTACGCCGGTGTCGACGATCCAGCATGTGTTACATTGTGTGGATCTGGTATTGCTGATGAGCGTAAACCCCGGCTATGGTGGCCAAAAGTATATCCATGCGGTGACTGACAAGATTCGTGAAGCACGCAAGATGCTGGATGATGCAGGTTGTGATGCCCGCCTGGAAGTGGATGGTGGTGTGAATGTGGAGACGATGGCGGAAGTGGCTGCCGCGGGTGCCGATACGTTCGTTGCCGGTTCCGCCGTTTATGGCAAGCCGGACTATGCCGTGGCGATTGCCGAGTTGCGCGGCTTGGCGGATAAATCATAGGCCGGAAAATGCCCGCAGTTTTTTAGGGGTATAATACCGCCTGCGGAGCGGCTATGCTTGAGCACCTTCGCGTATGCTCAGGTTAGTGGAGGGATGGTTCTGCCGTGGAGAGCGTGCTTGGCCAACCAGTATAAACGCCATCGCATCTCCAAGTGCTTATGACATAAAATGGGAGGGGTTCCAGTATGTCCATGTCTAATGTGGCGAGTTCGTGGAAAAGAGTGAAAGCGCCTTGGTCATTTAAGCTTACACGCACAATATTTCTGATTACCATGGGACTGCTGATTCCCGTCGGCGCATGGGCGGATGATGTCAGTGATGCGCCTCAGCCGATTGAGTTCCCGCATAACCGGCACGCCAGTAAATTCAAGATTAATTGCATGTATTGTCACACCTATGCACGCCGTAGCAAGGTGGCAGGCATCCCTCCGGTGGCCAAATGCATTGGATGCCATGAGCATATTCCTTCGGTGCGCAACAAACCGCGTATCAAGAAACTGTTTTCGTACTGGGAACAGAAAAAACCGATTCCGTGGCTGAAGGTGCATGACATGCCCGATTTCGTGTATTTCACGCACAAACGCCATATTCAGCGCTTTATCTTCAAGGATGGCCGGCCCACTCAACAGGTTTGTGGTATGTGCCATGGCGACGTAAAGACATTTACTGTTGGTAAAAAGGTCCGTGCCATGACCATGGGCTGGTGCCTGAGTTGCCACAAGCAGTTCGAGGAGGGTTCGGGTTCGGATATCGGTAAGCCCGCACCCGCCGAACGCTGGATGATTCCGGTGGCTGCGACGGACAAGCCCCTGATGAAAGTGGACCATCCACAGCCCGCTGTGCTTAATCCGGAGCGTCCCGAAACCATGAAACTATCTCAGATCAAAAAGCTGTCAGAACGTTTGCCTGCCAAGGTCAAAGAGCACCTGGTGCATGCGCCGCATGATTGCTGGCAATGTCACATTTAAGTTTGGCGCTGGTGTTCAAGGAGGGTTGACGATGAGCCAAAACAAATCGAGCAATGACTGGAGCCGCCGGAACTTTCTGAAGGCCATGGGGCTTGGCGGTGCGGGTAGTGCACTTGTCCTGAGTGGATGCGGCGATACGGATATCATCAATGCAGTGGATATTGAGGTGCGTAAGGAAAAGGTAGAACCTCAGGTTGATCCACAGGATTTCGTACGCCCCGGTATTGAAATGTACTATGCCTCGACCTGCCGCCAGTGTCCGGCGGGTTGCGGAATTCATGCCCGGATTCGTCAGGGGCGTGTGTTGAAGCTTGAAGGCAATCCGGCATCGCCGGTTAATGCCGGTCGTTTGTGTCCGATGGGGCAGGCTGGCCTCCAGGGGCACTACAACCCGGATCGTTTGACCAAGCCGATGTTGCGTAAGGGCGGCAAACTGGTTGAAGTCTCATGGGACGAGGCCATGGATGCCCTCATCAAGCGTATGGGAAAGAAAAAGTCTTCCCGTATCGCATGGCTGAATGGCGCTGTTAGCGGGCATCAACGTGCACTGATTGAATCTTATCTGGCAGCAGCCGGTTCCACAGGAAATTTGTTTGTTTTTGATACATTACCACCTGCCGTTGGCCATGCGGTGAATGAATCAATGCTTGGACATGCCATGCCGAAATTTAATTTCGAACGCGCCAGGTTGATTATGTCTTTTGGCGCAGATTTCCTCGGTACATGGATGTCACCGGTTCATTTCGCACGTGAATATGCCAGATTTCGTGATGCTCCACGTGGCACACTGATCCAGATTGAATCGAAAATGACGCTGACTGGCGCCAATGCCGATCGCTGGATTGCAGTGCGGCCCGGTAGCGAACAGATGCTGGCTATGGCGCTAGGCAGCATTATTGTCAACGAACTGGAAACACTTCCGGAAATTTCCAATCCACTGGTTCAGGTATTGGCTGATGTGGATATGACAGAAGCAACACGTATCACCGGTGTGGATTCGAGAACCATGCATAAGCTGGCCCGTTTGCTAATCAGACACAGTCCCAGCCTGATTCTTTCGGGAGCCAGCGCGGAGGGGAACGAAAACGGTTACCAGACAGCGACCGCCGTACACGTCCTGAATTATATTCTGGGCAATGTCGGAAAAACGATTGAGCCACGCGCCAAAGATGTGTTCCCGCAACTGACGCCAAGAATGGGTGGATGGAAGGAATTATCGAACTTTACTGATGGCGTCAAATCAGGACGTTTCGATACGGTGGTGACCTATGGCACCAACCCGGTTTATCAGGCTCCGGACTTTATGAAGATGGACGCTGTATTCAAAAAAACACCTTATCATGTGGCTTTCGCGCAATTTCCGGATGAAACATCACTTATGGCCGACATTGTGATTCCGGTGCATTCCTACCTGGAGGAATGGGGTACGGATATGCCCGCCTATGCTGCTGAGGATGGCCAGTTGAGCCTACAGCAACCGGTCATGAATCCGGTATTCGGGGATGCCGGAACCCGCTCATTTGGCGAGGTTCTTCTGGGGTTGCTAAAGCGGTTGGATAAAAAGTACAAACGATGGAACAGTCACTCCGACTATATTCGTGAAGCAATGTGGAATATGCGTGACGCTATTGTAAATGCACCGAAACCCGAACTTCCCGGGCAGACTAAGGAAGATGCGTATTGGCAGGGGATTTTATCGCAGGGTCTGGTGCGGATAAAAGTGGCCAAGGCAAAATCTATCAAGGTTCATTTACCTGATACCATCAAGTCCCCGCCTGTTATCAAGGAGGATGCAACCTATCCTTACCATATGATCCCTTCAGCACGTTTGGGCCTGTGGGACGGGCGCCATGCCAACCTGCCCTGGCTACAGGAACTTCCCGACCAGTTGGCTGAGGTGGTATGGGATTCATGGGTGGAGATACACCCCAAAACAGCAGAAAAACTGGATGTGGAAACCGGAGACTTGGTTAAAGTTACCAGTTCCCAAGGATCGCTTGAAGTCAAAGTGCTTGTATTCCCCGGTATACATCCGGAGGTCGTGGCCATTCCGATGGGACAGGGCCACACTGAATATGGTCGCTATGCCAAGGGGCGGGGTGTTAACCCGTACAAGATATTGGCGCCGAAGTTTGACAAGGAAACGGGTGAACTGGCATCGCATGGCACGCGGGTAAGCGTGACCAAGATTGCGGACAGGGGGCCGATTGTCACGCTGGCGCACGGGGACCTGGTGTTGGAGAGCAATACCAGCATTCAGGCTGGCCGTGAAATTGTCAAGACCGTTACGGCCAAGCAATTCAACCGCACCGAAGAGGAGGCGTAAGCTATGGCTCTCAAACGCATGCTGGAGAACTGGTCCCGCTTACGTCAGCGGGATTATTACGAGAATGAGCCCTATATGTGGGGCATGTCCATTGATCTCAACAAATGCATTGGTTGCGGCGCTTGTGTGACTGCATGTTATGCGGAGAACAACCTTCCCGTCGTAGGCAAGGACCACTGTTCGCGTGGTCATTCCATGCACTGGATGCGTATTGAACGCTATTGGGGAGAACCTCATGGCGATGCTGATATCGACATCAAGGAGAGTGAATATCCTGAACGTGGGGCGCATTACATTCCAATGATGTGTCAGCAGTGCAACCATGCGCCATGTGAGCCGGTCTGTCCGGTGGCGGCAACTTACCATTCTCCGGACGGGCTAAATACGCAGGTGTACAATCGTTGCGTAGGATCACGCTATTGCGGTAATAACTGTCCGTACAAAGTGCGCTATTTTAACTATTTCAGTTTCTGGAAGAATTTGCCGCATCCATTGGAAATGCAGTTGAACCCGGATCTTTCGGTACGGGATAAAGGTATCATGGAGAAATGTACATTTTGTGTACAGCGCATACGTGATGCCAAGGACAAAGCCAATGATGAAGGGCATCCGCATTCTGTTAAGGATGGATCGTTTATGACTGCCTGCCAGCAGAGCTGCCCAACCGAAGCCATTGCATTTGGCAACCTCAAGGACGCCGATAGCAAAGTCGCCAAACTCTGGGAAGAACATCAGGTGGAGTTGAATCGCCATGAGCAGGACAAGGCCGAGGATATCCGCGGTTACCGGGTGCTTGAAGAGTTGAATGTCGAGCCGTGCGTGATGTATCTGGACCGGGTCCGTGATACGCAAGCCTAATCCAGCACGGTTACTCTGGGTGCCGTTGAAAGAGGGGATGGACTGAATGGATACACACACCATGAAAGACATTGAATGGGCAAAAATCAATAAGGATGTGCTGAACAGCCTTGAAAAGCCCAGAAAGACATTCTGGGTGGTTATTGGCGTATGCGCCTTGCTTGTGCTGTGTGGCGCCGCCGCCGAAGCTTACCAGTATCAGGAAGGTCTGGGCGTAGCCCTGATGAATCGGCCGCATTTCTGGCAGTTATATATTTCCAATTTTGTGTTCTGGATTGGCATGAGCCATTCCGGCACACTGCTTTCCGCCATCCTCTTGTTGACCAAGGCAGACTGGCGTAAGCCGATCTACCGCTTTGCTGAGGCCATGACCCTGTTCTCAATTTTGACTGCGGCTATTTTTCCGGTGATTCATCTGGGTCGTGTATGGGATATGTACTGGGTATTGCCCTATCCCAATCAGCGCACCATCTGGCCAAATTTCCGTTCACCCCTGCTATGGGATGCTGCCGCCATTACAACCTATGCCACCAGTTCAGCCCTGTTTCTGTACATTGGCATGATTCCAGATCTGGCTATTTGCCGGGATAACGCAAAAGGCTGGCGCAAGAAGCTCTATACCACCTTGTCGCTGGGGTGGATGGGTCGTGCCCGGGAATGGATGGCCTTCCGTAAAACCTACGTGCTGCTGGCCTGCTTCCTGGTTCCACTGGCTGTTTCAGTGCATTCCATCGTGGCCTCCGACTTTGCCATGTCCATCATGCCCGACTGGCACATTACCTCTTTCCCGCCTTACTTTGTAGCTGGTGCCCTGTATTCCGGGTGTGCGGCCATCATTACGTTGTTTGTCATGCTGCGCTATATCTTCAAATTTGAAGCATATATGACTACGGAAATTTTGGATAAAACGGCAAAACTGACCTTCGCCATTGCCATGGTGTGGAACTACCTGAATCTGACTGAGTATGCATCGATCTGGTATTCCAATGACATGTTCGAGAAAGAAGTGCTGCTGGAGAAATTCTTCGGACCTTATGCTTTGGTGGTCTGGGTGATGCTGTTTTGCGCTACTGTGGCACCGTTTGCCATGGCCTTTGAGAAATTCCGCCACAATATGTGGGCGATGTTCTGGTTGTCGCTGGTGATTCAACTGGGTATGTGGCTGGAACGATTCCAGATTGTGAGCCCGCCGCTGGCCAGTAACCATGAGCCATGGACATGGAATGTCGTCTGGCCGGGAGCGGTGCAGTTGACATTAACACTAGCCAGTTTTGGCTGGTTTACCATGCTGTTCCTTACTTTCTGTAAAGTATTTCCGAGTGTGTCCATGTATGAAGTGAAGGAAATGGTATTCCATCGCAGAAAAGCGAGTTCCCGAAGTGAGATGGATGATCTTCAAAAGATCAAGGAAGATATGATTAAAACCGAGGAGGGTCTGGCATGAGGCGGAAAAAGCATTTGCTCTTCGCAACCTTCGAGGATTTTGATAAAGCCCGGGATGTGGTTTCGGAATTGAAGGTTCTCGATCTGAAGGAAATGGTGGTGGAGAATATTGAATTATATTCTCCCATTGAACATCCTGAAGTGGAGGCAATTCTGGGCGAGTTCCATCAACCTATTCAACGGTTTACGTTTTTTGGTGCCATTACGGGAGCAGTTTGCGCCTTTCTTCTGACCGCTGCGGCGGCACAGGCCATGTTTACGGTACAGCCACAGGGAGGCAAGGCGGTGATTCCGCTGCCGATGGATATTGTGATTGTCTATGAAGGCGCCATTCTGTTTGGTGTTTTAAGCACGCTGGCGGCATTTTTTATCTATTCCGGCATGCCACGGCGTCTGCGGAAGTACTACAGCCAGAAGGTGAGTGAGGACCAGATTGGCATCGAAGTCCAAATATTGCCAGAGAATAAAGAGAAAGTGCGTGCAACGCTGGATAAATGCGGTGCACTGGAAATCAGGGAAGTGATCCAATGAAGAAATGTTTTCTGTTTGTTTGCATTTGTTTCTTGCCAATGGTATTTCCCTTGACAGCGCAGGCGTGGCCCTGGTCACGTGACCTCATGAATCAGCCATCCATCAAGCCGCAGGAACCGCCGATCAATACCTTTCCCAAGGATTCGGTACCGGTAGGAGGACCATGGACTAAGGTGGTTGACCGTGATGCGGGTGAGGACATCAAAAATCCGGTTCCTGCTACGAAGGAATCTATTGCCAAGGGCCGGGCATTATTCATGATTTATTGCCTGCCCTGTCACGGCGAGAGTGGCAAGGGCGATGGTCTGGTCGGCAAGGTGTTTGAAACGGAACCCGCTGACCTGACTTCGGATTATGTTAAGGACGATCTTACGGACGGCTGGCTCTGGGGCACCATCACATTCGGCAGCTATCTGATGCCGCGCTACGGCTATGATATGTCACCGATCGAGCGCTGGCATGTGGTAAATTTTATACGCAATGTGCTTGAGAGGCGGATGGCGGCAACAAACAAGGAAGAACGCGCAACAGAAGTAATGTCCCGGACCGTGAACGAAGGGGAGGAGTAAGGCATGGATATGTCATTTGCAAACTGGGCTGTGCTAATGGATAACTTCCTGTTTATCCTGTATATCCCGCTTACGGCTATTTTCTGGGCCGCCGTACTGCATCTGGTGAATGGTAAATGGCGCTATGAGGTCCGTTTCCTTCTGGCTTCGGCTACATCACTGTTCCCATTGGGTTTTGTTCTGCTGCTGGTAATTCTTGCCAGTGGTTCCCACAGTTTCCCCTGGATGGGTGGCGAAACCTTTGGCGAACCCCTCAATGGCTGGCATAATGTTATCTTCTTTAATATGCGGCAAATCGTGCTGTACATCGCAGTCTGGGCGTTTTGTAGTTATTTCGTCAAAGCGCAAAAGAAGGAATACCCCCATGCCGATCCGGTGGATCGTCGCCGGTTCCGTAATGTCGCGCTTCTGGTTCCCTTTGTGTACTGCATCTACGGAACCATTGTCGCATGGGATTTTGAAATGACACAGATGCCACGCTGGTGGAGCCCGATTTATGGACCCTATCATTTTGAGAGCATGATGCGCATGTTCCTGGCCTTCTTTCTTGTTGCACTGTTTGTACTGCACAAGCGCGATGTGTTGAAACGCCGTCTCAATGATTATGTGTTCAATTATCTGGCACAAATCATGCTGGCGCTGACGATTATCTGGACGTATGCCTTCTTCGTGCAATATCTGGTGATGTGGTATGGTGATTTACCCGAGGAGATGGTGCGTTATCACAAAATGATGGATGGGCCGAACTGGTTCCTGTTCTGGGCATTTTTCTTCCTGAATTCATTTATCCCGTTTTTAATGCTTATCTTCACGGCCATGCGTCAGTCACCTGCTTTGATGCTGTTTCCATCATTCAGCATCCTGATCGGCACATTTATTGAGAGGTATTTGTGGATTATCAGCCCGTATGCCGATGATATTGACCATACACCTATTTTGTCTTCATGGACCGATACCGGAATCACCGCGGGTGTATTCATTGTGGCTTATATCCTGTGGGATCGGCGTATGCACAAGGATGACCTGTATTGGCGTGAACCTTCGGAGGAGAGTAAGGAAGGCGCTACTGCGTAAAGGGATTTTTCTTGTCCCTGCCTGCCAAGGCCAGTAGTTTTTTTTGAGCTTCCGGCTTTTTTTTGTCTGATCTGGTCAGGCTTATCTGTTTTCCGGCGCGGCTTGCAACTCAAGAGGATCCGTACATTCAGGGCAATCCTTCCACTGCGGTAATTCGGCATTTTTATCCAGTTTGATGCAGATTCCGTTGTGGCAGGCAGGACATGAGCCTGTTGCCTCGATTCCCTCCTCTTTTATTTTCCAGTGCCGCGATGCAGCCACAATGCCTCCAATAAAAAAGCCGGGAACCAGTATAAAGTGTGCGATGGGGATAAGAATGCACAGGGCCGCGATTGCCCAGAATATCATCATTGATTTCAACGCACGCATTTTCTGTTCCTGCTGTGTGAATATAATAACATACATTTTGGCAGAATTGCTTTCACTGTTTTTCTGGCTTTTAAATCGAATCGCACGGGTTATCTGTTCTGCCATGATTGTTCCTTTCTATTTTCTGATATTTTTGCTACTGGCAACCATCACCAGCGGCCTTGTGCGCCGGGTCAACAGCACCGGCAATGAAATGGCAGGTAAAGCCTCTATCGCATGTTCGGGGCATATATCCACGCACTGCCGACAGCCTATGCAAGCGTCGGGCCTGAATTCAAGCACTCTGTTTGTTCCAAATTCTTTGAGTTCAAGGGCATGAGTTGAACACTGCTCGACGCATTCGTTGCAGGCCGTGCAACGTGCATCAACCTGGATGGCGCCCAATGGAAGCGATGGTATGTTTGGTACAGGTGTGAAATTAACTTGCAAGTGTGGTAATGCACGCAGAAATAAGCGGAGACGAAGTGGCGGACGGGTAGATCTTACCGCGCCGGTATCGTTATCCTCATCGTTGCTTGCCTGATTTAATTGAGCCACTGCCTTGATAGCACCTTGGGCCATCGTTGGAAACAGATTGCGGAAGAATGCACGTCGCTTTGGTTCAGGGATTAAACGCCGTGCTTGTTCGATGGGAATGGTTGTTTCTTCTCGCGATATTTCGAGATGGATGCCAAGAGCCTTGTTCAATAAAGCATAATCTTTCTCAGTTTGTATCATGATTTCCGTACCGTAACGGACAGGGCAGGAGGCACACTGATGGATACCGTTCAGGTGAAGAGTTCGGATACCCTCTGCCGCTATGCAAGCCAGCAATATTGGATCCCATGCCGCATGACAAGGGACACTTAAATCAGCGGATGTATTAGCAGCCGCGCTGCATGCGGCGTGCAGACTGGTTTTACCCCGTCGGGCAAGTTCATATGCCTGCCTAACAATACCGACAGGATTAATCTCTTCGTGGATGATTGCATCCGCCGGGCACATCCGAACACAGGCGGTGCAGTTTGTGCATCGGTTTTCATCCAAACGGGGAAGATATTGCTCATTGATGTCTATAGCATGAACAGGACAAATATCACGGCAATGCGTACACGCTGATTCATGTGTGCTGGAGAGGTGCATGTTCAGGCAATTTTTCTGGTGAATATCGGGATATACAGCAGCCATAGTGCAAATCTGCCATGTGGCTGTTTCCGAAGCCATCCCGTATAATCGAAAGCAGGAATTATCGTATTGACTCTAGACTAGCGGTGTCCACTCCTAAATTATTACCACGCGTAAGTAGACATATTGGCCAAAATATCTACTTATCAACGTTCACAATCTAGGGGAAGGGGACATCACTTGACTGGCTGTAATGCCCACACAGAAATACAAAATAATCTTTCTGATATGGTAGTCATTTAACTTCCTGTTCTCTAACACATTTCTAGACTAGGCAGATCATTCTGCTAGTCTGCGCCCTCATATTTATATATACACGGCTTTTACTTGACAGCAAAAGCATACGGGAAAACAATTATTCGCATCTGAATGTGGAAGAAGGAGTTGAAAAATGAGTGTACGCCGGTATTTTTTTCTTGTTTGCATCGGTTCCATTGCAATGGTTTCAAGCTTATCTGTCGCTTATGCAGGTGCCGAGAGGCGCTGCCAGATGTGCCACGATTTCACCACCGGAGAGAATAAAATTGGTCCAAGCTTGAAAGGAATCATTGGCCGCAAGGCGGGGACTTATCCGGGGTATGCATATACCTTTACCAAATATATCAAGGGTGAGCCGTGGGTGTGGACCGAGGAAAAGCTGCGCAAGTGGGACAACGATAGCGAAAAGGCGGTCAGGGAGTTCACCGGAAATCCGGAGGCAAAGACGAAGATGCCGCGTCAGTCGTACACCGGCATAACAGAAGATAACATCATCACCTATATCAAGATGACGAGTCAGGGAGGCCTGGTTTCCGCGGAGGCGGGAGCCGGGATATCATGCAAAATGTGTCATGATTTTACCACCGGGAAGAACAAGATTGGCCCTAGCCTGAAAGGAATTATCGGCCGCAAGGCGGGAACCTATCCGGGTTATAAATACAAATTTACTAAATATATCAAGGGCGAACCGTGGGTGTGGACCGAAGAGAAGATCCGCAAATGGGACAACAATAGTGAAAAAGCTATCAAGGAATTTACGGGGAATCCCAAGGCGCGCACGCTAATGCCACCCCAGCATCGGACTGGCGGCTCCGAGGATGAAATCATTTCCTTTATCAAGATCACAAGTGAAGGGACTAATTAAGGGAAACAACTGATTGCCCGATCTTTATAAATTTCGTAATCATTGCGATAGACGTAGGAGGTAGGCATGGCCGAAGATACGGTCGATTGTAAGCGGAGAAATTTCCTGTGGGGCGTAGCCTCCGGGCTGGGTGCTGCCGGCGCGGCCGGTATGGCAGTTCCCTTTGTGAGCTCCATGATGCCCGCGGCTGATACCTTGGCAGCATCAACAACCGAATTCGATCTTTCCACGCTGGTGCCAGGTCAGCTCGTAGTGATTGCATGGCAAGGAAACCCTGTGTTTGTCGTACACCGTACCAAAGCTATGCTGAAAAGGCTTACGGGATATGAATACAAACTGAAGGATCCGGAGTCCCATGCCGATCCCCGCGTGGATGCGGACTGGATGAAAACCAGCGAGCAGCGTCTGACACGAGCCATCAAACCGGAATATCTGGTGCTGAACGCCGCTTGCACCCATCTTGGTTGTATTCCATTATTCAAGCCTTCGCCCGGTCAGGCGGAATGGGGCGATACAGTTCCTTCTGATTGGCCCGGCGGCTGGCATTGTCCATGCCACGGCTCACTTTACGACCTTGCGGGGCGTGTTTTTGATGGTGCGCCGGCGCCGTTTAACCTTTATACGGTTCCGTACAAATACCTTTCAGATACCAAAATTCTTATTGGTTAACCTGGAACTCATGAATAGTCCAAGTGGCAAAATGGAGGCGTGCTGTGATTGAACGAATGCTGAATTCCCGGCTAGCGCAATGGTTAGATGAGCGTAGCAAGATCGTGCAGATGACGCGTGCGCATCTCACGGACTATCCGACGCCGAAAAACCTTAATTACATGTGGAGTTTCGGGTCACTGGCTTTAACTGTTCTTATTCTCCAGATTCTTTCGGGCCTCTTTTTAGCCATGTTTTACAAACCAAGTGCGGTCGAAACTATCGGTGGTTATTCCATCGCTTTTGATTCCGTTGAACGCATCATGCGGGATGTGAATTTTGGCTGGCTCATCCGCTATATGCATGCGGTAGGCGCTTCTGCTTTTTTCTTTGTCATTTATATGCATTTTGCACGCGGTTTGTATTACGGATCATATAAAAAACCACGCGAACTGCTATGGGTAATTGGTGTCGTTCTCCTGCTTGTCATGCAAGAATCCGCCTTTTTTGGCTATTTGCTTCCCTGGGGCCAAATGTCCTATTGGGGTGCGACGGTCATCACCAACCTGTTTGGCGCCGCACCTGTTGTCGGTGATTTCATGCTGCAATTGATGCGGGGGGGGTTCAGTGTGAGTGATCCAACTCTTAACCGTTTCTTTGCACTTCATTTTCTGGTGCCTCTGATCCTTGTGGTCATTGTCGTAATCCATATCCATGCGCTGCATGTTGTGCATTCCAATAATCCGGAAGGAATTGATCTCACCAAAAAGGACACCATACCTTTTCACCCCTATTTCACTGCAAAGGATGCCTTTGGCGTGGGCATATTTCTGATAATTTATTCCTACTTTATATTCTTTAATCCAACGGGTTGGGGTTTGTTCATGGAACCGGATAATTTTTTACCAGCAAACGGGCTTCGGACACCCTCACATATTGCACCGGTCTGGTATCTCACGCCCTGGTATTCAATTTTGCGTGCTTTTCCGGACAAGCTTATGGGTGTCGTGGCTATGGGCCTGTCGCTCGGGGTGCTCTTTTTAATTCCGTGGCTGGATCGCTGCAAGGTGCGATCCGCTCGCTATCGGCCCATGTACCGGCAAATGGTGTTTCTGTTTTTTGCCTCAGTACTGGTACTTGGCTATTGTGGGCATGTCCCGCCGAATGAAGTGCTCAAGGTTGTTGGCCGTATTGCTACGGCTATCTACTTTGCTTTCTTTCTTTTCCTTCCATTTGTGAGCAAGCATGAAAAGACACTTCCCGTACCCAAGGAAATATAATATGAAACCTGCCGTTTTGCTGGGCGCATTGCTTGGTCTTTTTACCCTTTTTGCATCCATACCGACCTATGCCTCGGAAGAAGGCCCGGAGCTCAAACAGCCGAATATCAGTATGGATCGTGCAACACTGCAAAGGGGCGTGGTGGTGTTTACCGAGACCTGCATGGGTTGCCATTCCGCCAAATATATTACTTACCGCGATCTGATAGACTATCCGGAGATTGGCCTTTCGCGGGAGGCTGTGGATGATTTGCGCGGTGAGAATTCATTGCTGTCCGGTCTTATCACCGAATTATCACCCGAGGATGCCAAAGTGTCTTATGGCACGGTTCCGCCGGATTTGTCATTGATCACGCGTTCCCGTGAAGGCCCTGATTATGTCTATTCCCTCCTGACCGGTTTTGAACACGATCCCGACGGGCGCATTCCTGACGGGCACTACAATGTTTATTTTCCGGGTCGCAACATTGCCATGCCGGACCCCTTGTCATGGCTCGATCACGAGCCAGAAGATGAAGAAGATCTGAAAGAACAAGCCCGAACGGTATCGTCATTTCTGGCCTTTATCGGTGAACCACACCAGATTCAGCGGAAGAAAATAGGTCTGTGGGTCATGATATTCCTGGTGCTGTTCACTATTGTGCTTTATGCATTAAAGCGCGAAGTCTGGAAGGACATTAAACATTAACAGGAAAAGCCCGCCTCGGCGGGCTTTTTTCTTGCCATCAATGGTTAGGGGATTCGATTGATTATACGCGCACTGTTTACGCTGATTGTTATTTCCCTGTTTACAAAATATACCAGCGCTTATTCCGGCAAAAATGATGTACAGCCTGCGGCAAAATGATTTACCGGGAGGCAGCCATTTGCCACCATTGCAATACGGTTCAGGATGGTGTGGAACTGGTGCAGGCAAAAGCTGAAACGGCCCGAACTGTCCTGGGGAACCGGAAGGGGGGGAAACGGCAGGCATTTTCGGGCAATGGCTCTTCTAATCTGCGCCATTGCTTTGATTGTGCTGGGCGTGGGCATTGCTATATGGTTTATGCAATCCCGATAATTTTTCCAATATTCGGCGTTGAATAGGCTATGATACGCCATGCTCTCAAGCAGGACACATACAGGCGGTTTTGTTCATGAACAAGACGCAGTAGGGTTGCCTCTGTTTGCCGGGCTTCTGGCATGCATACCTGTTATAACGTGGCTGAAATGGAGGTCATATGTTTGGACTTGGATTTCCGGAATTATTGATTATTCTTGTTATTATCCTTGTAATTTTTGGTGCTGGAAAACTTCCCCAGGTTGGTGATGCGCTGGGCAAAGGACTTAATAAATTCCGCACCGCAATGGATGATAAATCAGAAAAGAGCGAGGCAATCAATTCAACAGCTTCCGAGGCATCAACACCATCTGAAAATGAAAAGACAGAAAAGAAGGTAGACAAGGTCTGACCCATACCAGCTTCTTTTCCTCAATTATGGCTAAGTAATTTATTATGTTCGGAATCGGTTTCCCTGAAATGATAATGATTCTTGTGCTTGTTGTTCTGGTTGTCGGACCTGAGCAATTGCCGGATGTTGTCCGTAAAGGCGCCGCTTTTCTGCGGGAGGCGCGCAAGCAGCTATCGGACATCAAGACTGCGGTGGATCAGCAGACAGAGTCATTTCGTGAACCTCTGGACTCAATTCAGGACAGCATCAAACAGGACTCATCCGACGCTGATGAAAAAGTTACCCAGTCATCCGCGAAGCAGAGGAAGGAAGAGTATTGAGCGACGCTGATATGGCGTTGACCGGTCATCTGCGGGAGCTACGGACCAGAATAACACGTGCGGTGATTTGTCTGGTTGTTGGGTTTGCTGTTTGTTATGCGATATCCGGCACGTTGATGGATTTTGTGGTTGCACCGTTGAAATCCCAGTTGCAGGCCGACATACCTATGATTTTCATCAGCCTTCCGGAAGTGTTTTTTGCCCGCATGAAAATTTCCTTTGTGGTCGCACTGTTTGCCACCAGTCCTTATCTTCTGTACCAGATATGGAGCTTTGTAGCGCCGGGCCTCTATCAGGATGAGCGCAAGGTGTTCCTCATTTTCCTCGTGGGCTCCATCGTTCTGTTTGTCAGCGGCGGTGTTTTTGCCTATGCCTTTGTGATGCCTCTGGCATTCAAGTTCTTCCTCGGCTTTGCATCGCCGGATTTAGTTGCCTATCCAACGATGCAACTCTATGTCAGTCTGGTTCTGAAGCTTGCCATTGCCTTTGGGCTAGCTTTTGAAGTGCCCCTGATTTGCATCCTGCTTGTCAAACTGGGTGTCATGACCTGTGATGCCATGGTTCGTCAGCGGCGTTGGGTGCTGGTTGGCGCTTTTGTACTGGCTGCGGTCTTAACCCCTCCGGATGTTATCTCTCAGGTATTGCTGGCTATTCCTATGTATCTGTTGTTCGAGCTTGGCGTATTTGTTGCTCGGCGGCTTGATACGCAAGCTGGTGCTGAAGCATCCGATGGTCGGGCCTGAGTTGTATCAGACTCAGATTAATTTCACACTTGAAAACTATCTTATACCTGTCTCATTTGTCGGCTTTTCGAAGGTAAGCGATAATATCCTGAATATTATCCGATGAAAGTTTAGCCACCTTTTCTCCGGCGCGATCCACATGCCGTCCATGGCGGATGCGCAGATCCAGCATATGGTCGCTGACATCTCCAATGCGCATGTTGGGTCGCGCTATGTTACCACTCAAACGTATTTCTTTTGCACTGTTATGGCAGGAACGGCAGTTTTTCGCATACAGCTTCCTGCCATTCCCGGCGTTTGCCTTGTAGCGCAGACTGTAAACATAGTGGGCCACATCGGCGATATCGGTGTTGGAAAGCTGATGGCGTTTGCTGGTCATCATTGTGGCTGCACGGCCATAGCGCATCGTATGTACTATACCTTTCAAATCCAGTTTGCTGTAAACGAGGTTTTTGGCGCCAATACCGGTTTTGGCCCGGCCATCGAGGCCGTGGCAATCGGAACAGACAGCACGGAAACGTTTCCTGCCATTGACAAGATTTGGCTTGTAATTCAGGCTCTTAATGTAATCGATCACCGCATCGGTTTCGAGAGGGTCCAGCGTATATTGCTTTGGCGTCATGGCGGTGCCACGCACCCCGTAGGTGATAATCCGGCGAAGTTCATCACGCTCCACCAATCTGGCAAGAGCCCGCAAATTACGGGCCGGGAACGGTTTGAGTGTGTTGCCAAAGG
>BTQQ01000021.1:0-16674 GCA_036985955.1 Zetaproteobacteria bacterium
GAAGTGATCGAAAGCCCGAACAATCTGAACTTTTCCCGCTCCATTCTGTTCGGATACGCGATTCCGTTCACGCACACAGGCGCGCGTTTGCACTATGATATTAACGATATGATTTCCGCGGTCGTGGGCGTTAACAACGGCTGGGACAATCTGAAGGACAATAACAGGCAGAAATCTGTTGAGGCTGCGATTTCCATCACGCCATCGGATATATTTTCACTAAGTATCCAGGGTATAAGCGGACTCGAGGACGGCGCGTCCGGACAACAGGGCAACAGAAGCCTGATTGACGCCGTGGCGACAATCAACGCTACGGAGCAGCTTACTTTCGTGATCAATGCCGACTACGGCACCCAGAAAAAAGGAACAGTAACGGGTACTACCGCCAAGTGGTGGGGTATAGCCGGCTATGGCAACTACCAGTTTACGGATCAGTGGCGTCTGGCCGTGCGTGGTGAATTCTTCGATGACCGTGACGGCTTCCGTAGCGGAACCGTGCAGAAGTGGAAAGAGGCTACCACGACCCTGGCCTATGCGCCGACGGAGCATGTGGAACTGCGCGGCGAATACCGCCACGACTGGTCGGATAAGCGTTCTTTTCTGGAGTCGAATGGAAACATCAGAAAAACACAGGACACGGCCGCACTCGAAGCAATCTACAAGTTCTAGTTATTTGAGACAGGGGGAGGTCAGGCCTCCCCCTGATTCCTGATCAGCCAGTGTTGGAATGCTGACAACACATCAATCAAGGAGAAAGCATATGAAAATGATCAAGGCGATTTTAAAGCCTTTCAAACTCGATGAAGTCAAGGATGCGTTGACCGGTATGGGCGTATCCGGCTTGACCGTGTCCGAGGTGCGCGGTCACGGCAGGCAGAAGGGGCACACGGAACTCTATCGTGGTAACGAATATCAGGTGGATTTTGTACCCAAGGTGGAAGTAACCGTGGTCGTGCCCGCCGATCAGGTGGATGCGGCGGTGGATGCCATCGTCAATGCTGCTCGGACGGACAAGGTGGGTGACGGCAAGATATTCATCATGGACGTGGAGCGCGTCGTGCGCATCCGTACTGGTGAAGAAGATTCGGCCGCACTTTGATCTCAAACAAAAATCAAACAAGGAGAATAAACAATGGATAAGATCAAAATGTCGATCATGAGCATTCTGCCTGCGGCTTTGCTTATGCCGGGCCTGGCTTTGGCTGAAGAAGCGCCGAAGCTGGATTCGGGCGATACCGCATGGATGATTACCGCCACTGCTCTGGTGCTGCTGATGACTCTGCCGGGCCTGGCTCTGTTCTACGGCGGCATGGTACGCAAGAAGAACGTGCTTTCCGTCTGCATGCAGACCATTGGCCTTGCCGCATTGATGAGCGTGCTGTGGGTCGTGTGTGGTTATTCACTGGCTTTTTCTGACGGCAATGCCTTTATCGGCGGCCTGTCCAAGGCGTTCTTAAGCGGCGTTGGTTACGACACGCTTTCCGGAACAATTCCGGAAACGGTGTTTGTCACCTTTCAGATGACGTTTGCCATTATCACGCCGGTGTTGATTATCGGCGCTTTTGCCGAACGCATGAAATTCTCGGCTGTGATGTTGTTTATGGGCGTCTGGGTGCTGGCTGTATATGCACCGGTCACACACTGGGTGTGGGGCGGTGGTTTTCTGCAAAATGCGGGGACGCTGGATTTTGCCGGCGGTACCGTGGTGCATATCAATGCCGGTGTGGCTGGTCTGGTCTGTGCGCTGGTGTTGGGCAAGCGCGTGGGCTTTCCGAAGGAAGCCATGCTGCCGCATAACCTGACGCTGACCTTGATTGGTGCATCACTTTTGTGGGTGGGCTGGTTTGGGTTCAACGCCGGTTCCGAACTGGCGGCAGACGGTACGGCAGGCATGGCCATGCTGGTCACCCAGGTCGCTACGGCCATGGCGGTTCTGGCCTGGACCTTTGCTGAATGGATCGTGTACAAGAAGCCGAGCCTGCTGGGCGCATGTTCGGGTGCGGTGGCCGGTCTGGTGGCCATTACTCCGGCTTCCGGTTTTGTGGGTCCGATCGGGGCACTGGCCATTGGTGCAGCTGCCGGTATCGTCTGTTTCTGGGCGGTAGCCAGCCTGAAGAAGATGCTCGGTTATGACGATTCACTGGATGCTTTCGGCATACATGCGATGGGCGGCATTATCGGTGCCATGCTGACCGGCGTGTTCGTATCCTCCTCGTTTGGTGGGGCGGGCTTTGCGGAAGGTGTAACAATGGGGCATCAATTGATGGTTCAGGCCAAAGCCATTCTCTTTACAATCGCGTATGACGCTGCTGTTACTTTCGTTATTCTCAAGGTGATTGATATGCTTGTTGGTCTGCGTGTTGCCGAAGATGAAGAACGCGAAGGGCTGGATATCACTCAGCATGGTGAGCAGGTATACGAATAAAGCTCGCGTAAAGGATGAATGTCTGCGCTATTCATGTTCCGGTGAGGATACCTCTTGGAACCACTGCCCTCCGGCAATGACATTCAGGAGAGCGGCCTTCGGGCCGCTCTTTTTTTTGAAGATGGGAACCGGTTAACAGGCCTTGGTGAATGAACCCTTTTTCGACAGTGCAAGCCAGTTCCTGCATGCCATACTACAAAATGATTGCATGGCGGAAAGGTGTCGCGGGGTTTCGAGCAGGATGTTCCGGATGCCGCTTTCTCCCAGATGTGCTCGTTCGCTTTCACCTGCATCAATCCATTTGTGGATGATGGGCACATTCACCTCGACGTGAAATTGCAGGCCATATTGACAGCTTCCCAACCGGAATGCCTGGTTTGGCACCTTTGGGCATGATGCGAGCAGTTTCGCCTCTTTGGGAAGCAGGAACGTCTCCCCATGCCACTGAAAAACATCCAGCCCTTCAGCAGGAAAGGAAGAAAACAGAGCGTCGGTTTTGCTATCCGGCGTCGACAGTAATCGATACCAGCCCAATTCACGTTCGGGTGAGGGTAAGATCTCTGCACCTGCGGCCTTTGCCAGCAACTGCGCACCGAGGCAGATTCCGAGCACGGGAAAGTCCTGCGCAATAGCTGACCGTAGCAAATTAATTTCTTTTTCTATGAAGGGTACAGTATCGTTTGCAGACGCCGGGCCCCCCATCACAATCAGGCCTGTGTAACCGGTCAGATTATCGGGTATCGTATCACGCCTGTGGATATGTATGGTTTCAAGGGTATGTCCTTCTTTACACAGACAATCGCCTATAAGAGCAGGGGGCTCAATTTCCAGATGTTGCAATACCAGAAAACGCATAGGACTAGTCTAGCGGCGACGCTTCATGGTACAAGTCGGGGCAGGTGAGTAGTTATGATGGGTATAGCTGAATTGATACACAGAGTTGCGCGTGGCAAACATGGTTCAAAAGACTTGAGCCGGGATGAATCCGGAAAGGTGTTTGCGACACTTCTACAGCCGGATGCTGATGCTCTGCAACTGGGTGCATTCCTCATCGCTGAGCGCATAAAGGGTGAGACTGCCTCTGAACTCGCCGGCTTTGTGGATGCTGCACGTTCCCGGATAAAGGGTTTTGAAGCATTCACTGTTCCGGAGGGTACGATTGATTTACCCTGTTATGCCGGTAAGCGGCGAGCAGCACCACTGCATCTGGTGGCTGCTTTACAAGCGAGAGATGCGGGGATTCCGGTGTTTGTTCATGGCATTACGCATATCGAGGGGAGAGTCACAGCCTGGCAGGCGTTGAAACAGGTTGGTGTGAAACGGGCCGGTGTTTTGCGGCAGGCGATGGAGATTCTGGCCGGTGACGGGATTGTTTATATGGATGTTGCGGATATTTGCCCTGATCTTCTTCGTATATTGCAATTACGTCCGAGATTGGGTGTACGATCTTTTGCCCATACTGTAGCCCGTATGCTCAACCCGCTGGGTTGTACCGGTCAACTCAATGGAATGTTTCATACACCATATGCTCGCCATATGGCCGAGGCGAACATACTGTTGGGACAGCATTGCTCCCTGATCTTCATGGGTGCGGAAGGTGAACCTGAATTGTATGCGGACCGGCAGAAGGAGCTGTTATTGCAGCAGGGGAAGCGTATTCGTTCACTACAATATGCGGATGCGGGTGTTGAGTGTTATCCAAAAGAAAAGTCTAATAAATCAAATATAATAGGTACTTTTATTAAAGTAAAACATAAAATAAATCCGGATCGGCGTGAGGCGGCTGTACTGGAGCGCATGCGCGAAGCGTTCAGGCTGGTTTCAACCGGGACATTGCCGGAAGGATGGCGTGAAAGTTCTTAACGATCCTTATGTATCAGATGAAAAATAAAGGCCAGCACCAGGCCGAACAGGCCACCCAACGCCATCAGGCCGCCCAGCACGGATTCACCAATTAGCCATTTGGAAACAGTACCCGGTTTCATGCCATGCATTTGCCAGAATGTAAGGAATATGATGGCAAAGCCGATAACTGAAACGACGGTCCAGCGTTTCATCAATGTCTTCCATATTTCCTTGGTGATGGGCTTCCTGGCCATGGTTTCCTCCGTTGGACGCATCCTAGCCTGTATTATCCACAAATACTTCCGTGCCCTTGCTGGTCCCTTTGTTCGCAACGAATCCTTGCTCAGTCAACCGTAGGTAAAGCTACGCTTTTCCTCGCAAACACCCGTTGCGAACAAAGTCCCTGTGCACAAAAAGGCCGAAGGCTGTTTGGACGAACTTCAGGTCGCCCGCAGGGTGAGGGACGCAGACCCGAATCAACCATAACGGCGATTTATGAATAATGCAGGCTAGCGGCTGAAGACGTATTGCCCAAGACGCATATTGCATGATTCATCCTGGGGCATACCATCACGGGGAATGCTGCGGACGGGAGGGAACCATATGAGCCGGGTACTAACCTGTTTCACAACAGGTGTTGAAGAGATTGAATTTATTGCCGTGGTGGACATCTTGCGGCGGGCGGATATTGGGGTGGTGATGGCCAGTCTGGACGGAAAATCCGTAACGGGCCGTTCGAATATTACGATTAAAGCGGATGCGGCGTTGCCGGATGTCATGGACGAAGACTGGGATATGGTAGTGCTTCCGGGCGGACTACCCAATGCCCATTTGTTGCGTGACGATGCTAATGTGAGGGTCGTGGTCGAGCGGTTGCGCGACGAACGGAAGTCTATCGCCGCCATCTGTGCCGCGCCAACAGCGTTGGCCGCTTACGGGATTACCCAAGGAATGCGAGTGACATCTTATCCCGCCTGTCAAGAAGAGATGGAAACACTGCAACCCTCATCCGTGTATGTGGATGATGCCGTGGTCGAGGATGATTTTCTCACAACCAGCCGCGGTGCAGGAACCGCTGTCGAATTCGCTCTTCGGCTGGTTGCCAGGCTTTGTGGTGAAAATAAATCGGAGGAAATCCGGCAGTCTATTGTGGCGTAAATTTCTGCTATCTTTCCCGGCATGCGTTTAAGCCGGGATTTCCGCACACAACATATCCAGCATGAACTGCGCACCTATGGGCGCAAGAACGGTTTCGTAACCAGCGGGCAGGAGGCGAAGCTGACTGAATGGTTGCCAAGGATAGGCGTGCCAAAAGACAAGGCGTTGGTTGATGCTGACATTGCCACTGCTTCTCCGATCGTGATGGAAATTGGTTTTGGCAATGGTGACTTTCTGGTACATCTGGCACAAACCCATCCCGATTGGGTGTTATTCGGTGTTGAAATATACCTTCCCGGCGTAGCCAAGGCGGTGGGAAGGCTGGAACATGCCGGGGTGATTGAACGGGTACGAATTTCACAACTTCCGGCGCAGTTTGTGTTGCAATATCAAGTGGATGAAGGCCAGTTGCACGGAATCTTTATCAATCATCCCGACCCATGGCCCAAGGTGCGGCATTACAAGCGCCGCCTGATTCAGAAAGATTTTGCCCGCCTGCTTACATCACGGGTGAAGAAGGGCGGGTTTCTCAAGCTGGCCAGCGACAAGCCCGATCTGGCCGAGTGGATGCGGGATATTCTTGATGCTACGCCCGGCTTGCGTAACATGGCTGGAAGTAAAGGTTTTATCGAACGTGATCCGGACAGGCCGCAAACGAAGTTTGAGCAACGCGGCATCAGAGAAGGACGTGAGAGCCAGTTTTTGCATTATGTGAAGGAGACTACATGAGTCTTAAAACCAATCGTAATCAGCTGGTGATGACCGCCGTGCAGGGGGCCGTAGCGCCGGCGCATCAATGGGCGCCGTTTGAAGTGGGGTCGGCGGGGGAGATTATTGCTTGGCCTTCCACGGGTGGTATCACCTATAACGTCAAAGTTGGTGATTCGGTGTTCGGCTGGGCAGGAGAGCATATTGAGCCGGGCGTATCGGCCACGTTTACGCACAAGAACCGAAAATGCGAGGCTGGTTTCCAGTTTTTGTCCTGTTGCGGTAACGAGGGCCGCGTGATTTCAGGCGAGGCGAAAGGTGATACAGGCCGCGTGCTGGGTCATCACGGTGGCGTGGAGCATCTGATGCTCCAGTTTTCCGATGAGACACTGGATAAGCTTACCTGTGACGATAAATTTTTGGTCAAAGGCTTTGGTCAGGGGCTTTCACTGACCGATCATCCTGACGTGCATATCTACAATTTGGACCCCGACGTGCTGGAGGCATGGGGATTGTCCGAGCGGAAGGATGGGGTCATTGAGGTGCCGGTGCATGTGATTGTGCCAGGGCATGCCATGGGTTCCGGCATTGGGGCACTGTCTGTAACGACGGGTGATTACGATATCCTCTGCCATGATGAAGAGACAGTAAAAGAATATAGCCTGGACAAACTTCGGTTCGGAGATTTTGTGGCGGTATTGGACCATGATAATCGCTATGGAAGAACATACCGCAAGGGGGCGGTGACCATTGGCGTGGTGATTCATTCCGATTCGCCGCTGGCCGGGCATGGGCCCGGCATGATGACACTGATGAGCGCGTGCGATGGCAAGCTGGCGCCTGTGCTTCGGGATGATGCGAATGTGGGCGCTATATTGGGTGTTGGCCGTTTTGCGTAGCCTTTTGCTTTTTCTGGTCGTTCTCCTGGCATCTGTTTTCCTGTCAACCGTCAGTACGGCGGGCGTGTATAGCTGGACGGATGCATACGGGCGCGTCCATTTTTCCGATACACCCGTGCAGGGCGCCATTGAACATCGGGGTGGAACGGCAAGTAGCATCCATAATCCGGATTACAACCTTGAACTGAACAAGAAAAAGATTCCGTATCAGTCCGTGGGTGGGAATATGCTTGTAAACGGTAAGGTGAACGGTATATCAATGCGGT
Organism: Zetaproteobacteria bacterium; assembly: GCA_036985955.1. Taxonomy (GTDB): domain Bacteria; phylum Pseudomonadota; class Zetaproteobacteria; order Mariprofundales; family Mariprofundaceae; genus JAUZQZ01. The sequence continues at coordinate 7,302 of BTQQ01000021.1, forward strand.
TCATTGTGGATACAGGCGCAAGCTTCGTGGTGATCCCGTCATCCATCGCCCGGCGAGCAAACATTCGGACTGAAAGTGCCGGACAAGTCACGCTGGATACGGCCAATGGACGCGTGCAGGCACCGCTGGTGCGGCTGAAACAGCTTGATATCGCATCGATTTCGATACGCGGCGTCAGCGCGGTAGTGCAGGATATCGGTGGTGACGGAATGACGGGTTTGCTCGGCATGAATGTTCTGGGTGCCTACACCATGACTGTGGATCGCCAGCGCAATCTTTTGCTGCTGGAGAAACGATGAATCGGCCAGCAACTTACTCCGGCAATTCTCCATTGCGGGTGGCATGCGTCCAGATGTGCTCGGGTGATGATGTGGATACCAACCTTGTCCGCGCAGGTGAATGGTTGAAACGGGCAGCGGAGCAGGGGGCGCAACTGGCATTGCTGCCGGAAAACTTCGCTTTCATGAGTGCGGACGATGTGGGCAAGCGTGACGTAGCCGAGCCTGAGGCGCAGTCCCGCGTGCTTGATTATCTGTCCAGACGTGCGCGCGAATACAGGCTGGCCGTGATCGGCGGCAGCGTGCCTCTGGCCCATCCGGATTCCGGCAAGATTCGCAATACATGTCCGGTTTTTTCGCATCGGGGCGATCTGCTTGGCGTGTACGACAAGATCCATCTGTTTGATGTGGATTTGGAAAACGAACGATACCGGGAATCCGATACCATCGTAGCTGGCGATACGCCTGTATCAGTTAAAGTAAAAGGTTGTGATATTGGCCTATCTATATGTTATGACATTCGTTTCCCAGAATTATATCGATATTATGCCGATGGGGAATGCCATATATTGACAGTTCCGGCGGCTTTCACTGTGCCAACCGGCATGGCGCACTGGGAAACGCTATTGCGCGCACGTGCTATCGAGAATCAGGCCTATGTGTTGGCAGCAGCCCAGTGGGGAAAGCATCCCGGTGGGCGCAAAACATGGGGCCATTCGATGATGATTGACCCATGGGGCGATGTGATGGTAAAACAGGAGGAAGGCGAAGGCGTTATTGTGGCCGATCTGGATATGGTCTTTCTGAGGCGTGTTCGGGAGGCTTTGCCTGCACTTGCTCATCGACGGAAAATAAAGTGAATCCACCCGGAGTAACGCCTCATCAGCAATCGCCTGACCGTGAACAGCTACGCGCGCATCGGCAGGTGTTCTGGGATGCATGGCAGAAATTCCGGGCCGATTTGCCTCTGAATGCATTGGAGGTGCGTATTGCACGGGTGATTGACATGCATTCCGGGTATCACGCGCTGTTTGATGACATGGAAACATTTCTGGACCGGGATTTTCAGGTGGATGATGGTATGAATCCGTATCTGCATCTTTCGTTACATCTGGCGCTGGAGGAACAAATCGCTATCCACCAGCCACCGGAAGTTTCCGCATGCATGGAGTTCCTGATGCAGCGAAAAGGCATGGATCGGCACGATGCCTTACATGCGTTGCTCGATGTGCTAGCGGAAACGGTTTATTTCGCCCAAAGAAGAGGTGGCGAACCCGATGCGACCTCCTATGTGGAGCGGGTCAGGGAATTAATGCGTTTATGAGGAATATTCTCATTTCGTTCCTGTTTTTCTTTGGACCTGTTTTGTTGATGTTTGCTTTGCGCTATCTTGGTTTGCTGTTACGTATCTGGCTATTATGGCGGCGGCAAAAAAAACACGGGGAGGATGTGATTGATATTACGCCCCGAACACCGCATCCACCATCCACCCGATTTATCATCTTTGCGGTAGCTGTCGGCCTGGTGATCTCAGGGTTGGTGTGGTACCGCCTGGCGGATGAAGACGGGCGTGGTGGTGTTTATGTCCCGGCGCACACGGACAATGCTGGAAACCTTGTGCCCGGATATTTCCAGAATCGGTGATCAAACAGCCAAATGCAACACGCATGAGTGGTGAGTGGTTCCCCACTTCAATTCATTTTTGTGCTGGAATTTTAGATATATGAAATTAACGTTCGAAAATCTGGGTCTTGTCAAAATCTTCGGATTCTTCGGACTTTTTCTTCGGCTTTGCCCGAATACTCGTACCGCACTTGGCACACTCATAAATTTCCGCTTTTTTTTCTTTAAAAATATGCTGACAACGCGGACAAGTGATTTTGATTTTTCTCATATCCCCTCCAGTTATATGAGGCGAGCATACAGCGCCCCTTGCATCCGCTATTGAAGTCCGAATGAATTCAGAAAGCAAGCGTCAATTGCGGGGTGCAAGCATTTCTCATGCCGAAGCATTAAAACGGTTGCATGCCGGGTCTATGTTGATAACTGCCACTTCGATGTTAGCGGCGGACTGGAAACGCCGCGCGATTCCGCTTTCTTCAAGCGCCATTCCAACACCTGCCATTATCACGTGGCATCGCTGGCTGGCGGATGTTGTCTCTTCCTGCCCGGATATGCCGGTGCCATTCACAGCGCATCAGGAAGCGCAATTGTGGGAAACTGTTATCCGCCATGATATACCGCAGGAAAAAGCTGCATTGGCTCGGGGGCTGGCCAGACATGCGGCAGAGGCATGGACGTTGATGCGGCATTACCGGATTGATGTACGCGCACTGGCCCCGGGCGGGGAAGAAGCCGAGGCGTTGGCGTGCTGGATCGCCGCCATGTATGCACGGCTGGCAACGGATGCATTCACCGGACGCACTCTGGCGACAGACATTCCACAGCATCTGTATACACGATTTTGCGCACCAACTGCCGATGTGACTGTGCCCGGATGCATTATGCTGGATGGCTTTGAGTTGTTGACGCCGATGCAGCATCAGATACTGGATGCCTTGCAGCAAAGTGGATGTGAAATTTTTCAGGTACGGGAAAGCGGGCGGACAGCAGCAGGCACATTAACCGCATGCCCGGATGAATCCGGTGAATTCCGGCATATTGCACAACGGATTAAGATATTGCTGGATCAGGATAAGAATATACGTATCGCCGTGCTGACTGCGGAATCCGGATGCGATGTTGCTGCCTTCCGCCGGATACTGGATGGCGTGCTGATACCCGATGCGTGCCTTGATCCGGCGCGGGAAATCCAGGCGGTGGCGACCGTCGGTGATGCATTGTCCGATTGGCCCATGGTAGGGCAGGCCCTGCACCTGCTCTCGCTGGCCGGGAAGAAAGCTATGACATTTGATAATTTTTCTCCCTTGCTGTTTACACCGTGGCTCACGGGTTTTCAGGATGAATGTATGGCGCGGGCAGCGCTGGATGCAAAGTTTCGCGAACAGAATCGACGCCATATATCGTTGAAGGGGTTGCTCAAGTCCGCAGATGTTCAGGCGTTGCCATCTCTGTTATCGGTGATCCGGGCACTCGACGACTGGAAGACAAGCCAGCAATCCGCAGCGGGCTGGGTGAAGTCCGTTCATGCGCTGCTATTGACCACAGGATTTGTCCGGACGGGCCTGGAACATGAACGACCGCACAGCAACCTTGAAATCCGCCAGATGAATGCATTTCGTGACGTGCTGACATCTCTTGTGGCCCTGGATGCGGTTGCATCAAAGCTTACCTGGAACGCTTTTCTGTCACGATTGCGCGCATCGTGTGCTGAAACCCGGTTTACTCTTGCACCGGTGTATCCAAATGTCGTGGTGATGCCGTTGAATCAAGCTGTGAGCCTGCAATTTGAGCATGTATTTGTTGTGGGTATGGATGAGGAAGCGTTCCCGCCATCGGTGCGTCCGCATCCATTGTTACCGGTTCATTTGCAGCAGAAGCATGGGATTCCGATGAGTAATGGGGCGCGGGTATTTGAATCATCATGCTGGCTGTGGGAGCAGGTGCTGCGGATTGCGCCAACGATGGAATGTAGTTATGCACAGCAAAAGGATGAGCGTGAAATGCTGCCATCGTCCTTTGTGGCCGGATTACCGGAAAAAAACATGGAACAAATATCTTTATTAGTGTCTCCACTTGAACTGGAGATATTTGAAGATGCGCCGGCTGTGCCCTTACTGGCGGATGAGGACATTCATGGCGGAACATCCATCATCAAAGATCAGTCGGCCTGTCCGTTCCGTGCTTTTATCAGACACAGATTGAATATTGAGGCGCTTGGTGAAACCACGCCGGGGATTGAGGCCTCGGACAAGGGTTCACTTATTCATCTGGCACTGGAGTTCATCTGGGGAAAGCTCAAGTCACAGTCAGCATTGGTTCATTTGACGGAGAGCGAGCGTACCGTTTTGCTGGATGCGGCGATTGAGTATGCATGGCAAGAAAGCAGGATATTCCGTAATTCTGATATACAGATCATTGAAAAAAAGCGTATGCGGCAGGTCTTGAATACATGGCTGGATGTGGAGGCAACGAGACCGCCATTTGATGTCCTTGAAAGTGAAAAAATCTATCATCTGACACTTCCCGAAGACGCCGCACAGTCATGTTCCGTTCGTATCAAGGTAGACCGGATCGACAAGGATGCGGAAGGCCGCCGAATCCTTATTGATTATAAAACCGGGCAAAAACAATCCGTCACTAAATGGATGGGCGAGCGTATGGAAGAGCCACAGTTACCGTTATATGCACTTGCGGCGGGGATTGCAGCGGATGATGCGGTGGCATTCGCTACGGTTCGTAGCGGTGACGAGATGGGGTTCGAGGGGCTGGCAGGCGCAGATACAGGTATTGACGGGATTGCGGTTTGCGATGGCAAGTACAAGCGCCCGGAGGACTGGCAACAGGTGCTGGACGACTGGCGGGCAAATATCAACGCGCTGGCGCGGGAATTTGTAGCAGGCCGGAGCGTGGTCGCGCCGCGCGATCCCAAAGCCTGTGCCTATTGTGGTCTGGAGGCTGTTTGCCGTATTGAAGAAACGGGATTTGAACCTGATAGCGAGGATGAAGCATGACGGTCGAAGTTCGTCAGCAGGCTATTCATCCGGCCAGATCGTATCTGGTACAGGCTCCGGCGGGATCGGGCAAAACCGAGCTGTTGACGCAGCGAATTCTGTCACTTTTGTCCGTGGTGGATGAGCCGGAAGAGATTCTGGCGATGACCTTTACGCGCAAAGCGGCAGCGGAGATGCGCAATCGCGTGTTTACATCGCTGACCATGGTTAAACCTGATGATTCATCCTCCCATAAAATGCATACATGGGAACTTGCGCAGGTAGCATTGAAACGGTCAAAGGAAAAAGGATGGAATCTGGCGGAATATCCCTCCCTCCTGCGCATCATGACGCTGGACAGTCTGACCGGAGCGCTGGCTCGACAGTTACCGCTGCTTTCAGGCCTTGGCGATATGCCTGTGCCTTCCGAGCATACACGTGCGTTGTGCAGGGAGGCCGCGGAAAAAACCCTCAATGACGCGGTGAAAGATGATTTTAATGCCGTGGAGTTGCTGCTTCTGCATCAGGACCATAACACGGCAGGTTTGATTGATTTGATGTCCACCATGCTGGAGAACCGTGAAAAGTGGCTGAAATATATCGGTGAGCATGGCCGGGATACCGGCGCTTTGCGGCGGATTCTGGAAGCGAATATGGCTGTATTCATGCAGCAAAAGATTCAGGATTGTGATGCCATGATTCCGCTCGAAGTAAAGTCGGAATTGCCACGGTTGATGCATTTTGCTGCATCGAACGGCGGGAATGAGAATCTGGAAGATATTGCGGCATGGCCCGATTCAGGCATGGATTATCTGGGGCAATGGCGTTTGTTGGCAAATTTTGTCCTGACCAACGGCGCTCAACTGAAGAAAACCGTCACCAGGAATCATGGGTTTCCGCCGGAAGCGAAGGCTGAAAAGCAACGCATGCAGAATATACTCGCGTTGCTGGCTGAATCCCCCGGAGCTGCTGAATCCCTGCATGCATTACGCATGCTTCCTCAAACCCATGAATTTGATGAAGGCCAATGGAAAATTGTCGAATCTATGTTTCGTCTTCTGCCGCGCGCGGTTCTGCATTTGCAGGCGGAGTTTGCCTTGCGGGGGAAGGTGGACTTCACCGAGATTGCGCTGCGGGCGCTGGAAGCCGTGAGTGACGAGGATGGCCATCCCTCTGATCTGCTGCTCAAGCTGGATTACCGTATCCGGCATATTCTGGTGGATGAGTTTCAGGATACGTCCGAGCTGCAAATCCGTTTATTGCGTTGCCTCACATCGGGCTGGGAAGAGGGGGACGGGCGCACTCTGTTCATGGTCGGTGATCCAATGCAGTCTATCTATCGCTTTCGCAAGGCGGATGTTGGATTGTTCCTGCGGGCGGCGGACAATCAGGTGAACCTGCCAGTTATAACATCGTTGCAACTGGAACGGAATTTCCGTTCATCACCGGTGATTGTGGACTGGGTGAATACGGCCTTCGAATATATCTTCCCGGCAATGCAGGACAGCGTGAATGGTGCGATTCCCTATGCGAAGGCCTCGGTGGCATTGAAACACGATGGATGCGTCCAACTGCATGTACAAGAGGGAAGGGATGATGTGTTGGAGGCCGCTACTGCGGTCGAACTGGTCAGGAAAGCGATTGAAGGCAAACAGCGGGTCGGCATTCTGGCGCGCACCCGCAAGCATTTGCATGCCATGATGGTTGCATTGTCCGGAGCAGGCATCGCTTTCCGCGCAGTCAAGATTTTACCTCTGAATACAAAGCCGGAAGTTCGGGCGTTGCGAGCACTCATGCGGGCGCTACTGCACCCGGCTGACAGCGAATCATGGGCTGCGATTTTTCGCATGCCATGTTGTGGGCTGACAACGGTGGATATGTTTACACTGATGGCGAACGATGGCCGGCCCATCTGGGAGATCGTGCAGGATGAAGACGCCTTGTCTTGCCTGGATCCGGGTGCATGCACTCGCGTAATGCATGTAAAACAGGCACTGGAACCCTGTATGGCGATGAGCGGCAGAATGAAAGTACGGGATATGGTGCAAACAGCATGGCTGCGCCTGGGGATGCCGCAGGTGCTTGATGAAACTACTCGGATCAATACGGAAACCGCCCTTGATTTGATGGATGAAATTGAAACCGGCGAAAATATGTGTGGCCGGGTTAATTTTGCATTGTTTGATGAGCGCCTGAAAGCATTGTACGCTGCACCTGATGTCTCAACGGATGCTGCGCAAGTTGAATTGATGACCATGCATGGAGCCAAGGGTCTGCAATGGGATGTGGTGATTCTGCCGGGGTTGGGAACAACGCCGAAGGGCAGTGATACGCCATTACTTGCATTCACCGAAGTGCCTTCGGATAAAGACGAAATGCTGTTGATGTCGCCCAGGGCGGCAACACGAAGCAAGGATGCTTTGTATGACCTGATCCGGAATATCGAGAAAGACAAGGAAACCTATGAGTCCATGCGGCTCTTGTATGTCGCCTGCACACGTGCGGAAACTGAACTTCACCTGTTGGGGCATGTTTCAGAGAGAAGTGGGAATCCCGGGAAGAATTCATTCATGGAATTGTTGTATCAGCATGGCGAGGATTGCTTTGGCGCGGAGATTCAAATCATGCAGGCCAGAGAATATGAGGAAACTGGTGGACGCGCCCCGTTAAAACGGATTAAGACCGTGCCGGAAGTCTCGCCGGTTGCAGTGCAGGTAAGCAATATGGCTGAAACGGAATATGGCTGGGCCGGGCCGGAAGCGGCGTCCATTGGCAATGCCGTACATGCGGTATTGCAACAGGTGGCGGAAACAGGGGTGGAAACCTGGAACGACGGACTAACCAGCCAGGCGATTCAATTCATGCGACGAAGGCTGTTGGCGGAAGGATTGTCCGGCGGATTGCTTGAAGAGGCATTGGTTCGCTGTGAAAAAGGCTTAAGAAACGCATTAAACAGTGAAAAAGGACTGTGGGTGCTCTCCGGCGTGCATCGGGATGCACATTGTGAATGGGCGCTTAGTGTTGAAGATCATAGTGTCGTATCCCATCACATCATGGATCGAAGCTTTGTGGACGAACATGGAGTGCGTTGGATTATTGACTACAAAACCGCTGCGCATGAAGGCGGAGATATCAAGCATTTTTTGGATGAGGAACAAAAACGACACACCCCACAGTTGCAGCGGTATGCCGCCACGCTGAAGAAACTGGAACCGGAGCGTGAAATCAGGATCGCGCTTTATTTTCCGATGCTGGATGCATGGCGGGAATGGGAACCGGACTCTGGCTATTAACATGACACACCATCGGCGTATGGTTCTCCGAATGCTGTATAATCTCGAGCAACGCCGCATGGCCTCATTTCGGGCAGCAGCGCTACGCTTGGATTTTATGTGAACAGGCCCTAAGTATTATGTCTCCGGGAATACAGGGAGGCAAAGCAGGCGCGTTTACCCGCTTCACTATCACACCCGTATACATCTTCTGCTTTTTTTCCGGCATCTCGGCTCTAATGTATGAAGTTCTCTGGAGCCGTTATCTTACGCTGATTCTGGGGAGTTCCACATATGCGGTGAGTATTATTCTCACAACATTCATGGCAGGGCTAGCTGCGGGGAGCATCTGGGGTGGACGGTGGATTGATAGACGGAAAAACATGTTGGCCGCCTACGCCGCAATTGAACTCGCCCTCGGCCTTTATGCACTTGTCTTGCCCATACTATTCACCTATGTGATTAATACGCCTTTATTCACCAGTCAGGGCAGTTTCCCGTTGCCATTTCAACGCGTAGTATTTTGCGTAACAGCTCTTGCTGTCCCGACCTGCCTGATGGGCGCGACCTTTCCTGTGATGGCGAAACTTGCCATGACCGGAATCGACAATATCGGCGGAACAATCTCAAAGCTGTATTTTCTAAACGTGCTCGGAGCAGCAGCTGGCGCTTACCTGGCTGGGTTCATACTTATCGAGATGCAGGGGGTCGCAGGAACCAACAACACAGCCGTCATTGTCAATCTGGTGATTGCCGGTTCTGCCTATCTGCTATCAAAACGTTCCAAACCCAGGGTTGCCGGCACTCAAACCAAACTGTCAGACCACGAAACAATCGCATCGCCCCGGACTCCAGCGCCATTGCAACTGATATTGCTCACCATGCTGTTTTTTTCCGGCCTCGCAGCCATGGCCTACCAGGTCTTCTGGACACGTATCCTTATTACGTATTTCAGCAGCACCATTTACGCCTTTTCTTCCCTGTTGGTCGTATTTCTTCTCGCCATTGCACTGGGGAGCCTCGCTTCGGCGCGCCTGATTCGCTGGCGGGGAAATCACGCCGTGCTTTTCGCGATCACACAAATCCTGATGGGCAGCTGTGCCGTCCTCAGCGTATTTATATCCGGTCATATCCATACACTTATTTACCGTCTTTATCCCCTCACGGATACCTGGGCGCAGATTACCTTCATCAATTTCTTTATCGCCAT
>BTQQ01000022.1:0-16348 GCA_036985955.1 Zetaproteobacteria bacterium
GGTGTCTGGTTTTCTGTTTTCTGCAACATATCGGCCAGAATTTCGATGGCTTGCGATTGGCTCAAAATACGGAATCGGGCAGGCATATCGCGTTGAATTAATTGTAACCATACCGCACCCACGGGCGTGGATGGCGGAATTTTTGCCATGAGTGTGAACCCGGACAATGCAAGGCGTGCGTTGCCGGGCGTTTCGACAGGCAGAAGACGAGCCGGAAGCAGGCTTCCGTTTGACCATGGCAAGCGCAACAACGGTGTTGCCTGCACGCCTTCCACCAGGTTCAGGATTTGAGGTGTAATGACGGAAAACACAGAGGATGATGCCTGGATTCAGGCTGCCTGACGTTCATGCAGTTTCAGCATGAGTTTTACCTTGGCCAGTTCGATATCCTGGCTGGCTGCGATATCTTCCGGGGAATAGCCCTCCCGATGCATACGTAAGACGGCGGTAACGGGTGAATGCTTCGGGGCACGTGCTTTTCCGGGTTGTTTTATGGGTAACGGGACTGTTTTGGGCTCCGGACTAACAGACCGTGGAGTATCGGAGATATGGCTTTCAAAGCGTTGCATATGCTGGATATGGGACATGGATTCTTCAAGATGGCGCGAGGCTTCATCCAGTTGCTCGGAGGTTGCAATCAGCAAAGCCTCGACCCGCTTCTGCCTGCGGGACGCGCGCGCCCACATGATCCACAGGCCACCAATGGCTGTTACAATCAGCAGATTAAACAGGGTTGTCAATTCCTCGGCGGATATAAAAGATAAATCTGTCATTGTGAATCTCCTTGTTTCATGTAACTACTCAGCACCCCCCGTCTTTTGCCCCATGGCGGCGTTGCTGCGATGCTCGAATCCTCACATATAAGTACATATGCTATGGATTCTGCGCTTCTCGCGCCTTGCCATGAAGCAAAATCCAAGGCCCCTGAGTAGTTACGTTTCATGGGCAGTTCAAGTGATGTCGAGACCGAGGAATCCGCGTAATCGCAATACCATTTTTGAGTGCAACTGCGAAACACGGGATTCGGTGAGGTCAAGAACAAGTGCCACTTCTTTCATGTTTAATTCTTCGTAGTAATAGAGGGTTAAAAGAATACGTTCGCGTGCGGACAGCATGTCGATGGCATCCGCCAGGCGCTCCGCGAATTGATGAATGGCTGTTTGATGTTCAGGGCGATCAGCAGGATCACCTTCCATGGATTCGAGCACATTCAGTGCATCTTCGTTTCCGTTTATGTGGGGAAGGTCATCGAAGTAAACCACGGCCATACCACGGACATGATCCAGACGTTCACGGTATTCCTGCACACTGATGCCAAGGTGTGCAGCCATTTCCTGATCCTCGGCGGGGCGCCCATGCTGCTGTTCCAGATCCAGTAGTGCCTTCTGTAATTGCTTGGATGTATCGCGTAACCCCCGCGGCAACCAGTCGAATTGCCGCAGGTAATCGATCATGGCGCCGCGCACCCTGTAAGCGGCAAACGTTTTGAATTGGACGTCACGGCTGCTATCAAAGCGTTGGGCGCCATCCAGTAAACCCAGAACACCTGCATCAATCAAATCATCCATCTCCACTGAATCCGGCACCCGGCGTATCAACTGGCCGGCGTGATAACGGATCATGGGCAGGTATTCATCAAGCAGATGCTCCGCATTGTCCAGAGCTTCCTGCTCAACCGAACAGTAGGTGGCGGTGTTCATTTCCAGTGCTCGCTGTTCTGGTTTTGTGGTGAAGACAATAAATCATTCAGACACGCGAGCAGGATTCCCATCCATGCACCACAGGCAGCCAGCACGGCAATGCGGTAGGCTGCATCCGCCACTTCCAGATCGAGACACATGGCGATAGCAATACCGGTCAGCAGACCAATACTGATACCACAGGCCGCTGCATGGCGCGATGGCATTATGCGTTGACCCCCTGTGTGCCGGTGGCAAGGGAGGGCTCGGATACCAAGGCCTCGTTCAGACTATGCTGCCAGAAGAATTGCAATCCGCTGTCACGGGACGTATCACGCGGCTGTCTTAGAACGGCATCCAGAGCTTGTTGCATGGCCTCCGGACAGCCTCCGTCACGCCTTAGCAGGCGTTGAGCCTGGATGGCCTTGCGCACATCGCGGGATGGAGGAATATGCCCCATATAGTCCATATGTACGTCGAGATAACGATCGGCAACAGACATTAGACGGCGGAAAGTGATTTGTGCATCAATTTCATCCGCCTGATTGACCGTGACCATAAAACGACGCATAGCCCGTTGGCGAGAAAGTACCTTGATCAGGGCATAGGCATCGGTTAACGATGTCGGATCAGGCGTCAGCACGATCAGTGCCGATTCAGAGGCGGATACAAAATACAGAACATTCTCTCCGATACCTGCTGCAGTATCGATAATGACAATATCGTAATCGCTGGCTGTTACATCCAGCTCATCCAGCAGAATCTGCTGCTGATGGGGGGTCAGCCTCGTCAGCGTATGCAGTCCGGAACCTCCGGGCAGAACATCAAACCCATAATCACTATGCACCAGTACCTGACTTAAGCCGGTTTTTTCTTCCACAACCTCGCGGATTGAAGCCTTGGCCGAAATCCCCAGCATGACATCAACATTGGCAAGACCCAGGTCGGCATCCATCAGCAAAACACGGTTTCCCGTTTCAGCAGCGCGGGCAGCCAGGTGAACGGAAAAAAAAGTCTTTCCGACGCCACCCTTGCCGCTGGCGACAGCAATAACCCGTGGCGATGCATTGCGGTGGTGTTCCGTGTGTTCGCTCATGCTGACTCCTTATTCCGGACTGTGCATTGACTGGCCAACAAACTGGTTAATGACCTGGGGGTCAAAAGGCCAATGCCTTCGGATGCATCGTGGCCGTAACTGCAATAAGAAAGTGCAATTCTTGATGCGGCGCTCCAGTTGACCAGCTTGCCGATCATGCAGGTTTCATCGACCTTACTGTATGCAAGGTCGGTGATGTTTAGTGCCGATGCGGTATCAATAAGGTTCATTCCATCACTCTCGTCCAGGCTGGCTGGCATCACCAGCATGCGGCGGCTGGTGGACAGGGATTTCCACAGTTTCCGTTGGCGCCGGAGAGCGCCGGATTGTTGTGAAGTCCAGCCTTCCGTATCTACTAGCACCAATCGTGCCGGTTTTGTTTCAGCCATAATTTTGGATGCCTGATCCGGATGCCGCAGGGGAAGCATGGGAACACCGAGCACCTCGGCATAAGCCGCGAGAGCATCCAGGCCACCCATGCGTTCGGTATCGGTGCTGATAAAAGCGGTGGAGACTCCCTTAAGGCTGTAATACGTTGCCAGTTTTGCCACCATCGTGGTTTTTCCAGCACCGGATGGTCCGGTTAGCAATACGATTTCCCGGCGTTTTTTCAAATTAAGTTTTTTTCCCCACTTTAACAGGGAAGCACATACAGGAGCACGACTGGCAAAGGCGACCGCCATGTCTGCCGCATGGCTGGCGGTTACGCCAAGCAGAAGGAGTTGGTCAAAGGCGCTTTGCGCAACAGCATCGGGCAGTGTGACGCGCAGCCCGTCCGCCTCCTGCTTGCCCAAACCCGTGATGATACGTTCCAGCCGTTGCATGGAAGCTTCCAGCCGTTTTTTTGTTTCAGGTTCTGGCGTGGCAAATCCTGTTTGTGCATAATGATTTTTTTCCACATCCAGTGCCGCATGCACATGCCATATTTTTTCATGGTTACCATTAATCTTCTGATTCCGGTCCAGAATAATGGCATCCGGGCCGAGCTCCCGGCGCACGAGCGCCAATGCCTCATGCAACCTGGGAGCGGAGAATACGCGGATTTGCATTTAGTGCTCCGTCCGGGACACTTAGATACCCACCTGTTCCAATGGGTGGACCGTGATATTGGGTGGGACTTCAGCAATGGATAATACGGCGATCCTTGGCATGATGCGGTTTAATGCTTTGGCCAGCGGGTGACGCAGTTGAGGTGAAGTCAGGATAACCGGCGTATCCACATCATGGCGTGCAACTACATCGCTCAGGCGTGCAGTGAAACGCTGCCAGTGCTGGATATCCATGGGTAGCGTAGCGCCACTCTGAGCTACGGCACGGTCATTCATATTCTGTTCCAGTTCTGATTCCAGGGCGAAGACACGCAATTCACCCTGAGGGTCCAGATGATGCTGGACAATGGAGCGTCCAAGGCGGGTGCGCACGCGTTCGGTCAGAACATCCACGTCGCGTTGTTCTCCACCCGCATCCGCCAGTGTTTCAAGGATAACCATGAGATCGCGGATAGGAACCCATTCGGCAAGTAAACGTTGCAACACATTCTGAAGCAGGCCCAACGACACCTGTGCCGGTACAATATCCTCTACGATCTTGGGATAACGTTCGGACAGGCCATCCAGCAGTTCCCTGACCTGTGCCCGATCCAGAATCTCATGCGCATGCCGACGCAAAAGTTCAGTGATGTGGGTGATGATGACCGTCGCAGGTTCCACGACCGTATAGCCGGAGAGCTCGGCCTGTTGCCGTTTATCGTTGTCGATCCATAAGGCAGGAAGTCCAAAAGCCGGTTCCTGTGTGGCGACGCCTTCGACCTGCTCGCCAGTCTGCTGGCCTTCAAGCGCCAGCAAATTGCGCGGACGTATTTCGCTGCGTCCTATTTCAGCGCCACGAATCAGGACACGGTAATCACCCACGCCCAATTGCAAGTTGTCCTTGATATGCACCGGCGGGAGCACAAAACCGATATCACGGGTAATTTGACGCCGCACGGCTTGCAGGCGGTCCAGAAGATTGCCGTCACGGCCCGATTCCACCAGATCGATTAGCCCGTACCCCACCTCCAGACGGATGGGATCAAGTACCAGTAATTCGGAAAGGCGTTCATCCGGTTTGGTTTCCATCGGCGTAACATCTGATTCTGTTACAGATGTTCCTTTTTCCGCGTCAGAAGTGGTGTGCAGATACCATGCGGTAATGCCGAGCGCCACAGACAGCAGCAGGAAGGGAATAAATGGTAACCCGGGAACCAGCGCCATGAGCAGCAGGGCGCCGGAGCCGACCATGTGTACACGCGGGTTTTGTGTGAATTGGCGGGAGAGTTCCTGCGGGAGTGCAGCCTCGCCACCGGCGCGAGTGATGATGATGCCCGCTGCGGTTGAGATGACCAGCGCCGGTATTTGCGATACGAGACCGTCACCCACCGTCAAAATACTGTACACATCGACTGCCTCAGAAAGTGGCATGCCTTGTTGCATTGTACCAATGACCAGCCCGGCAAAAATATTGATTGCCGTGATGACCAAACCTGCGATGGCATCGCCACGAACAAATTTACTGGCACCGTCCATCGCACCGTAAAATTCAGCTTCGCGGGCAATAAACTCGCGTCTGCTGCGCGCTGTTTTGTCATCAATCAGACCGGCATTGAGATCGGCGTCAATGGCCATCTGCTTGCCGGGCATTGCATCCAGAGTGAAGCGGGCGGCCACCTCGGCGATACGCGTGGAACCCTTGGTGATGACAATAAAGTTAATCAGAACCAGAATCAGAAAAAGGATCAGTCCCACCACGGTGTTGCCACCGACGACAAACTGGCCGAATCCCTCAATAACGCGGCCTGCGGCTGCCGGTCCTTCCTGCCCGTGCAACAGGATCAGGCGCGTGGAGGCGACATTCAGCGCCAGCCGGAACAGCGTGGTGAGCAGGAGCAGTGAGGGGAATACGGAGAAATCCAGTGGCTTGAGCACATAGATAGATGTCAGAAGAATGACGATTCCGAGCGTAATATTGGCGGCCAACATCACATCCATCAGCCATGTCGGCATGGGCACCATCATGATGAGCAGGACACCCAGCACACCGATGGCCAGCAACACATCCGTGTGCCGTCCAAAACGTTGAATCGCAAGGGTTGCCGCAGCTTGCATGATGTTTTATACCCCCTGTGCCGCAGTGCGTATGCGGAATATTTCCGCCAGAATGATGGCTACGGCTTCATACAGTTCTTCAGGTATTTCATTCCCGATCTTCACACTCTTATACAAGGATCTTGCCAAAGGTTTGTTTTCATGGATGGGGATACGGTTTTCACGTGCAATTTCACGGATTTTTTCAGCGGTTTTCCCCTTGCCCTTTGCCAATAGCTTTGGCGCACCCGGTATTCCGGGTTTATAGGCGAGTGCGATAGCGATGTGCGTCGGATTGGTGATGATGACATCCGCCCTGGGCACGTCAGTCATCATGCGATTGCGGGCCTGCTCCTGCTGAATCTGGCGAACCTTGGCCTTGAGTTGCGGATCGCCTTCGGTGTCCTTGTTTTCGTCCTTCTGTTCTTTCCTGGACATACGCAATCCCTTGGCATGTTCCCAGCGTTGATAGAGCACATCCGTCAGGGCTATGAAGAAAAAAATGAGCGCCGAGAGCGCGGCGATATCGAGCGTGCCCTGGACCGCCAGACGTCCAATAGCGCCAACATTGGTGCGACTGGACAGAATCACATCAGGCAGGAGTCCATTCAGAACGACCCAGCACGCCAGGGAAATGACACATAATTTCAATACGGATTTGACAAATTCAGCCATGCCTTTGGTGGAGAACATGCGTTTGAAACCGGCCAGCGGGCTGATTTTCTCCAGTTTTGGCTTAAGCGTTTCGAAGGTGAATACCGGTCCGGACACCATGACAGTGACCAATATGCCTAATATCATCATGGGAAGTACAATGGGCAGAATAATCATCCCCATGTCGCCGCTGATCGAAAACAGAAGCGATTGCATGCCGGGGCCATCGGCTCGGAGCATTTCCGTTCCGACTGAAAAATAGTGGCGCATCATGCGCGTGATATGTTGCAGGGTCCATGATCCAATACCGGTGATTCCAAGTCCGGCCAAAACAAGAAATGCAATGGCCGTCGACGGCTCCTTGCTGCTGGGGACCTGACCTTTTTTGCGCGCGTCCTCTATCTTTTTTGGACTCGCATCCTCGGTTTGTTGGGATTTATCCTGTTCGTCAGGCATGTTTTATCCACCTGCCAGTATGTGCAGGAATTGGGGGATACGATGACTTAATCCGCTGAACTCATCATGCACCAGAGCCAGAAAAGCTGGCAGGGAGAGGGCGAAAACCAGCATACCCAGACCAATGGTGAGAGGAAAACTAACGAAAAAGATTTGAATCTGTGGAACGGCGCGGGATAGCAGCCCAAGTGCAACATAGGTGAAAAGCAGCAACAACAGTACGGGGGCGGTCAGACGCAAACCAAGAACGAACATGCTTGCTGCGGCATCATTGAGCGCTTGCCATCCCGTGAATGACCAGGCATGACCGATCGGGATGGTTGTAAAAGAATCGGAGATTGCCATCAGAAAAGCGTGGTGCCCGCCTGCCGTAAGCCATATCAGCATGGACAGGACAACGGCCATCTGCCCCACAATGGCAATTTGAGCGCTGGTGGATGGATCGAATACATTGGCAATGGCCATACCCATCTCGTAACTCATGATCTGTCCGGCCAGTTGCACGGCGGCGAAGATGAGTTGAGCGAGCATGGCCAGCATGGCGCCAATGAGGATCTCCTGACCGGCAATGAGACCGAATGCGAAGGGGGACGGCGGGATTTCAGGCACAATGGGACGGACAATCGGATAAAGAAGAATAGAAATGATGCCAATGAGGCCGATTTTGACCTGCGGTGGCACCAGCTGATGCCCGAGAATAGGCAGGAACATGATCATGGCGGATACACGCAGCAGAACCAGAAATGCGATAGTGACATCACCTGTGGCAAGAAAAGGGAAAGTCATTTAATTCGGCTTATTCATGAATCGTCATGATGATTGATTCTGACTTGCGCCGTCAGGGCTACGCCCCGCCCTTGCGTGCGTCCAAACGGCCGGCTTTTTTGTGCGCGGGAGCTTTGTTCGCAACGGATGCTTGCGACAAAAAGGCAGGACAGCCGTTTGGACGCACAAAGTGCGCCCGCAGGGTAAGGGCCAAGGATGGCCCGAATCAAAAAGGGCGTAGCCATGCTTACGGATGCCTGAGAAAGGATTCGTTGCGGGCAAAGGAACAACCGGGGTCCCCGCGAAAGACGCGAAGCGGATTTTGTGGGGTAGAAGAGAGGGCGCGGCAGCATTTATGAATAATCCGGATTAATTAACGCAAGAGTCCCGGTATGCTTTCGATGAGTTGGCGGGTGAATGTGACCATGGTCTTGGTTAGCCACGGCGCGGCAATCACCATGCTGCCAAATACGGCGATAATTTTGGGGACGAAGGTCAGGGTCATTTCCTGAATTTGGGTCACAGCCTGAAACAGAGAGATGGCCACGCCAACAATCAGGGCTACGGCCAGCATGGGCAGGGATAACCACAAGACCATGTATAGCGCCTGGGTGCCCAAATGGACGACAGTATCGGGGTTCATGCCTCAATGAAGCAAACCCGGGGCCAATTTAAACAACAGGAACAGGGATGTGGTGATTGCCCGGTGAGTCGCGGGCTAGCCAGGATTATTCATAAATTGCTGCCGAGCCCTTGCCAAGCGCCGTAACGTAGAGTCTGGCTGCCTGTGAGGTGCCCTCCGGGTGAGTCGCCGCATGTAGCTTTATTAACGTGGTTAGTAGTCCGGGTTAGCTGTTCATGGCGCGGTGCAAGATTTGTGCAAGATGCATCTTCGAATACGGTTTGTGCAGGAAACCGGCGGTTCTCTTCTTCATGAAGTCATCGGAGAGGTGTGTTTCACTATAACCGGATGCCAGAATGATGGGAATATTCGGGCGCATGTTTTTCATTTTTCGGCAAGCTTCTTTGCCATTCATGCGTGGCATGTTCATATCCAGCAGGACCACTGTAATTGTATCCTTATTTTTTCGAAAAGCCTCCACGCCAGCCTGGCCATCTTTCGCCACGAGCACATCAAATCCCATATGTTTCAATAATGACGATGCCGTTTCGCGGACGATCTCCTCATCATCCACCACCAGAGCCATCCCTGAAAATCTGGTATTTACTTCTTGGCCTTCTGAGTTTTGCACATCTTTCACGCGATGTTCAATTCCCGGGAACAGGATTCTGAATGTCGTTCCCTCGCCTTCTCTGCTGTGCAGATGGAGCGCTCCGTGATGTTGACTGACAATGCCCAGCACAGCACTCATGCCCAGCCCTCGCCCAGTGCGCTTGGTAGTGAAGAAGGGATCGAACATCCTTGTTTTTGTTTGCGCATTCATACCGCAACCGTTATCGCTTACCTCCAGAAATACATACTGACATTCCTGCGGATTCTCCGTGCCGAGGCAATCTCTCAGATAGGCTGCATCCCCTTGCATAACGCCGGTTGTGATTGTAATGGAGCCGTTTTTCCCTTGCATGGCTTCATTCGCGTTGGTGATAAGGTTCATAATCACCTGTTCCATTTGTGCTTCGTCCGCCTCAATAGAAGGCAGGGATGTTTCGAGGCGCTTCTCCAGCGTTACATTCTTGCCCAACGACACTTCAAGTATAGCGGAAATATCGTTGACCAGAGCGGAGATGTTCATGGGTTTGGCCACGCGCTTTCCCTTGCCTGCATAAGCGAGCATTTGATGACACAGCTTTCCCGCACGTCTACTGCTGACCTCAATCTTGTGTAAATGAGCCTGTGCCGGGGATGCATGTTTCAGCTTCATGCGCGCCAGTGAAGCATTGCCCAGAATCGCTGTCAGAATGTTATTGAAATCATGAGCGATACCGCCTGCCAATACGCCCAGACTCTCCAGACGCTGCGTATGCTCCAGCTTGGCCTGTTGTTCGTATTTTTCCGTCATGTCAAAATCGATTCCTACATGGTAGTGCGTTTCTCCCGCTTCCGTCACCGGCGCCACCTTGCGAATCACCGTTCGTTTACTCCCCCTGGCATTTGAAACGGTGAATTCCCCTTCCCACGATTCACCCCGGTTTAAACGGGAGAGTATCTTGCGGTAGTGGGCATCATCCTTGTTGCCGCCACCCAACTCTGCAGCATATTTCCCAAGCATCTGATCCGGTTCCAGTCCCGCCTCTTGCGCGAAAGCAGCATTGCAGTAAACGATGCGCCCGTCTTCATCAGCAATGAAAATACCCTCCGGCGCGTGCTCCACCGCAACGCGAAGACGCCGTGCTTCCGCCTCGGCTTCCTTTCGTGCGCTTAAATCGTGGATAATAACCTCAGTTGCGGGTTTCCCTTGATATTTAACCGGCAGCGCAGTCACCTCGGCGTCGAACACGGATCCATCCAGTCTTTGCAGTCTTTCCTCAATGAGGGGCATTGGCACATGGATAGCCTTGTCCATGCGTCCCTCAACCATGGAATGCATATCCGTAGGCACGAAATTCAGTATAGGCATGCCGAGCATGCCGTCGTGCGCAGTGGTGCCGAATAGTTTGGCTGCAGCGGCATTGGCGTACACAATTTTACCTTGACAGTGCATCACCACAGCATCGGGGATGACTTCCACAAGCTGATGCAGTGTTTCTTCTTTTCTGGTATGTTCAATTGCGATAGCGGCAAGATTGGCGGCGCTCTCGATCACTTGAATCTCATGGTCTGACGGACTGCGGACGCCGGTATAATACATGGCAAAGGTTCCAAGCACGTTTTCCTCTGCATCCATCACCGGTTGGGACCAACAGGCGTGCAGTCCGTGATGCAACGCCATTTCCCTGTAAGGCGCCCATAACGGATCAGTGGCGACATTTTCAACGACAACACATTGTTTGCGGTATGCCGCCGTACCGCAGGAGCCGGCACAAGGGCCGATTTCCACACCGTTTACTGCGTTGTTCCATGCCTCGGGCAGATGGGGGGCCGCACCATGCAGTAAACGTTTTCCTTTATGATCGAGCAGCAGGATGGAGCAAACCATACCGGGACAAAATTTCTCAACCCGAAACACCAGTGCTTCAAGAACCGACTCCAGATCCTGCTTGGCAGTGGTAATGATTTTCAATACTTGTGATTGAAGACTTAGCAATTCCCCATCACGTTTTCGTTGATCCACTTCTTGCTGTAACTCTTGGGCAAGCCTGGAGCTTTGATGTTCATGTGCCAGGCTCCGTAGCACCATGGCGTGGTTACGGATAACGATGGCCCACATGGCCGTTGCGAACACGGTAAGAATAATTCCGGTGGTGATATGAATCCTGTCTGGCTGTGTCAGGCACCAAATAATGACGGGAATCAAAACGGGCAATGAAAAAGCATTAAAAACAGCGCGGGATGCGGCGTATGAAGCGCTGGCGCCGACCACCATGCCGCCAAGAATCAGGATAATGAATATCTGGTATTCCAGTGGTGACTGCTGCAGGAATATCACGCTTCCCACGCTCCAGATAGTGCCGGCCATGAAGGCAAGCCACACCAGTGTTCTATGATGGTTTGAGACGTGTTTCGTGGAAGTTTCCATACGTTGCAATTTGTGTACCAGAAGTTGGCGTCCCAGCGTGAATATCACCATCGTCGTCAGCCATGTGGTCAGCCACGTGTGATTTACAACATTCCACAGCATGGAGGCCAGCAAACCGGCGGCGATTAGTGAGGCAACAAAGGCAATGGGTGACTGTGCGTATAAAAGGCGCAGCGTTTCCATAGAAGCGAATGCATCCATATCGCTGGGGTCCATGTTTTTACGATCATTGTCAGTCAAGATTTTTTCCTTACAGGCTGGTCAGCTTCAGGAAGCAAAGCTTTGCAGCAATGATGCGGTAATCAGGTGCCATCCATCTACCAGTACAAACAGGATGATTTTAAGAGGTAATGAGATCATCACCGGTGGTAGCATCAGCATACCCATGCTCATCAACACACTGGCCACGACCATGTCCAGTACCACGAACGGGATGTAAATGAGAAAGCCGATCTCAAAAGCGGTGCGTAGTTCACTGATGACAAATGCAGGGATCAGGATATGCATGGGTGTTTTGTCCGCCGAGGCGGGTTTTTCCGTTTTGGCGGCATGCAAAAATAGCAGCAAATCATCCTCACGTGTTTGTTTGAGCATGAATGTACGCAAGGGTTTTGTTGCACGTTCCATGGCCGCACTCTGGCTGATTTCCTCGTTGAGGTAGGGTGTTACGGCTGTGGCGTCAATTTTTTGCCATACTGGCATCATGATAAAGATGGTCATGAATAAGGCCAAACCGATCAGAATCTGGTTAGGTGGTGCCTGCTGTGTGCCAAGTGCCTGCCGTAGAAAAGCGAAAACGATAACGATGCGGGTAAATGACGTCATCATGACCAGTACCGAAGGTGCAAGAGCCAGCACCGTGAGTACGGCAATAATTTTCAGACCTGTGAACCAGTCTTCGGGATTGTCCGAGCCGCCGAGGCTGACGGAAAATGTGGGAATATCGGCCGCTTGCGCGATGTTTGTGTAAAGCAGGAAAACGAACCACACAGGCATGGATAGCGATAGAATCCTCACGATTTTATGTAACTTTGTGTCATTGTGGCTAACAAGTCGAGTATTCATGGCGATGAAATCTCTTCTTCCACAGGGGCTTTGTATTCGGCGATTGCAGTCATACTTGTTGGTGACAGGCCGATTAAATAGCGGGTTTCCCCCCGCGCAAGTTCCACCACACTGTGCTTTGCATCAATCGCAAAACGCTGCGTGATGTGCGCCTGCCCGCCTGGAGTGTGCATCAGACGATGCTGCTGCAACCGCTTGAGCATCCATATGAGCATGGCAAACAGAGCCAGCACGGCAGCCAGCGCCGAGAAGGACTGTAACAGGAGTGTCAGAAAATTGGCATGCATGACCCGATGATGGGTTAGCCCAGCGAATGAATACGGTCGCTGGTAGACGTAACTTCGAGGATACGAACCCCCAGTTTTCCATCCGCCGATACAATTTCACCTTTGGCAAAGGCTTTGCCGTTGGCGCAAATATCAACGCTGGACCCGGCTTCCTTCTGCATATCCACAACCGCACCCCGGACTAGTCTCGCCACCACATGCAAAGGGAGCTGGATACGGCCCAATTCTACGCTAACCTGTAAAGGAATATGCATGAGACTTTCAAGATTTGGAGACGCCGTGCTTACGGCACTTGCAGTCGTTTGCGGGATGGTTGCAGGGTTTTCTTCCGGGGCTGTCGCACTCATGATTTACCTCCATGGTGATAGGTTTCTTTAATTTCGGCAGCCAGCATGCCATCTTTCTGACCGGCAATGGCCTGGAATACAGGCTCGGAATCGATCCATAGTTCAACAGGATCTGTTTCACGCTTGGATAAAGGCAATTGATCGCCAGACTTAAGGGACAGGAATTGGCAGATATTCATTTGCAGTGAACCCATTTCCAGGCGTAACGTAAGAGGGGTGTCCCGTAGGCCTTCCCGCAATTGAATACTCCATTCATCATCTATTGCGGCAGGCGTATCATGGGTCGTTGACCGCAGCATTTCCAAAATCGGGTCCAGGAATGCTCGCGGAAAATGGAATGTGATGTCCCCTTCAAGATTTTCATCCAGCTTGATGTGATGAACAGCGCTGAAGCATAAGTCATGGCTCGCGGCCACGCCCAGGAATTGTGGATCAGTCTCAATTCTTTTTAGAATAAAATCCATCGGATAAACGGGCTTCCATGCAGCTTCCATGGTAAGTTTAATTTCCCGAGCCAGACGTTTACACAGGCGCTGTTCCACGGGAGATAACGATTTTGCAACCGTATCATAGGCCTCGCCGTTGCCACCCAGCAGTGCATCAACATAGGCGACCGCGATATTGATGCTGACGATCACCAGCATCAGACCAAAGCCGGCATGATCAAAAACGAAATAAACATTCGGCTTATCCGGTTCTACGATCTCTCCATAGCGGGTTAGAGTTGGTTTGTCTGTATTCAAATCAATTTGACGTTGAAAAAGTTCTTTCCAATCCTCTTTCATCGCTTCAGCCAGACGGTCCTGAACGCTGCCGAATAACGGGTAACGTTCAGGACCTTCAGGCCCCTCACTCTCAAAACTGAAGGCCTCCACGCGCTCCGGCTGTGGCATGGGAGGTAATGTTGCGAAGATGGCCTGGGCTTCCTCATCCGGAGCGATATTTTCCATCAGGGCGGCAACTTCTTCCGGCTCGAGAACCGGACCTTCCTGTTGCGGAGCTGATTCGCTCATTGAGAAACAAAATCCGTAAAATACAGATTCTTTACCGGTTTGCCGCCAACCGCACGGTTGATACGATAAACCATCTCTTCCTTCAGAGCGTATTTGCCCTGCGGCGTACGTATGTCGGAAAACTTTTTACTGGATAGCAGGGTGATAACCAGATCGTTGATCTTGGCCATATTTTCCTCAATTTTCACCTTGGCTTCTGTGCTGCGTACAGCCAGTTTGATCTTGGTGCGCAAGAAACGGCTGGCATCCGTATCCGCAAGATTCACGGTAATATTATCCATGTCCATCAGCACCGGCGGTTGACCGGTATCATCTTCAGCTTCAGGGATTGCCGTATCTTCAGTTTGCGCCACCTTGCCTGTTTGCACGGCAGGTTGTTCCATCTGCATCAGTTTCCACGCGATAAAGCCGCCCGTGGCCAGCACCAGCACCAGCAGCACAAAATTAATGATGGGTAAAAGACCACCGGATGATTTCTTTTCCCCCTTGGACTCTTTTCCCTGCTTTTCTTCTTCGTCAGCCATGTTATTTCTCCATTAATTCTGTTTAATGGCTCTCATAGAGCACAATATCCACACGCCGGTTGCGCTTGCGTCCGAATGGGGTGGCTTCGGTGGAAACAGGCCGCGAAGGACCATATCCCACCATGGAAAGCCGTATCGGATTCACGCCTTCATTTTCCAGTACATGCAAGACTGATGCCGCTCTGGCCAGTGACAAGCTCCACGGGTCTGGCCAAGGGCTGTTTTCGGGCAGTGCGGACGTATCCGTATGCCCTTCGATGCGGATGTTTCCGGGAGAAGATGCCAGCATTTTTGCCAAACGCTTCATGGCTTTGAGGTGCTGTGGACTAAGTTTAGCCTGTCCCGGCTCAAACAGGACTGCATCACCCATACGCAAAATTAGACGGTTTTTGAGGATGATAGCGTTGACTTTATGCTCCAACGTACTGTTTTTGAGCATCACTCTGGAATTCTGGCGCATGGCCAACATCAATTCTTTTGGTGTGACCATTTGTTGCAGGGTAAAAGGCTTAATCATTTGCATTTCGGTTTTGTCGCCTGCGTTTAATACTGAGACAGCCTTGGTGAAGTAGCTGGAAATATCCGACAGACCGGTCTGATCCAGCGTGGACATAGATACAAGCAGGATAAAGAACGTCAGCATCAGGCTGACCAGATCGGCAAAAGTGCCCATCCATGATTCGGTGTCGGGAAGGAATTCGGGTTCCTTTTTTTTCTTGCGCGCCATTACGGATGAACCGGTGGTGCGACCGCGGGACGCGAGGGCAGATGCAATGCGGGCTTGACTGATTGTTCTTTTTTTGCGGTGACGGGGCGGAATTTGATCGTAATTTCGACTCTCCGGCTTAAATCTCTGCCATTTTCAATCAAGGGATGTTGATCGCCCATGCCGGCAACAATCATGCGGCTACGGGCAATACCACGGCTGGAAAGCGCCTTAAACACACTCATCCCACGTGCCGCTGAGAGTTCCCAGTTGGAGGTATAAAGGGCTCCCCTCGTAGGCGTCTCATCCGTGTGACCCTCGATGCTGATTTCAATAATTTCGGGGCGCGAAAACAATTTACCGAGTGCATCCATCAAAGGGCCTGCTGATGGGGAAAGAGCAGTTTGTCCGGTGGCAAATACGATTTTTTCGGGCAGGCGTACGCGTACCGTCTCCTTGTCCAGGGGCAGGACGTGAATGGCATTCTCAAGCCCCAGTTCCCTGGCGACATCCGTCAATGCTTTGGCGGTTCGTTTGGGTGCCTTGGTGCCTTCCACGATGTCACGCGTGGGCAACGAAGGGCCTTTACCCTGGCTCAGGTTGGCACCACGAGCAAGGGGGCTGAAGGTTCCTGCCAGTGAGCCCAGCGCCGCCAGACGTTTGTCCTCCACAATGACGGCCATGGATGTTAACAGGATAAAGAAAGCCAGCATCTGCATCATCAGTTCAAGAAACAAAGCTCCCGCAACATCTTTTTCCCGTGGTATCGGATCGGGTTTCTTTTCGCGTTTGGCCAAGGCTTTTTTATCCTGTCAAGGCAGTGGCAAAGAAATCAGTCAAAGGATGACTTGCGTTCTTTGGGTGGCAGGAATCCAAGCAGTTTCTGCTCCATGACGCGCGGGTTCTCGCCTGCAACCAGCGATTGCACCCCGGTCAGGATAATTTCGTGCAGCATGAGTTCATCCTTGCTGCGTGATTTCAGTTTGGCAGCCATGG
>BTQQ01000023.1:0-16132 GCA_036985955.1 Zetaproteobacteria bacterium
TCAGGTGTGACAACTCAAGCATCCTGAATCCACTCCGCCAGGACTCCGGTATCATTGTCATCGTTTCAGGAAACGCTCTGGCCATGAGAATTCTGGCTTCACCCATCAGATTCTCCAAAATGAGCTCACGCACGCCAAGTTTCGGGCGGATACGTTTTACCTGATAATTTTTGCCCAACTTTGCACGTTTCGCTGCCGCTGCAATGGCTTTATCAAGACCTCCCAGCTTGTCTATAAGACCAAGCTTAAGTGCATCCGCACCGGTCCATACCCTCCCCTCGGCCAGCGTACGTACTTTGGCGACGTTTATGTTTCTTCCTTTGGATACATGGTTGATAAATTCACTATAGACATTGTCCACACTCATCTGGATCACTTTGGCCAGTTCCGGATGGAGTGGCCGGTCCGAGCGCATCCCACCGGCGATTTGCGTAGTTCCCAACCCATCGGTATGAATACCTAGCGCATTCAATCCCTGATCAAAACCGGGGAAGAGTCCGAACACGCCGATGGACCCGGTCAGGGTGGTCGGGTAGGCCCATATTTCATCGGCAGCGGAGGCTATCCAGTAGCCACCGGAAGCGGCCATGCTACCCATGGAAACAACCACTGGTTTGCCCGCCTGCTTCAGCCTTTCAATGGCCTGCCGGATGGTTTCGGAGGCCACGGCACTGCCACCGGGACTGTCGATGCGCAGCACAACCGCCTTGATGGCGTCATTGCTTCGCGCCATGTCCACCAGCTTGCTGAAGGAATCTCCACCGATGGCACCGGAAGGCTGGTCCCCGTCCAGAATATTACCGCTGGCGACAATCAGGCCGACCTGCTTACCTCCCTTCGGCGTGGTTTCCGGCCCCAGCGACCTGAGGTATTGCTTGTATGTTACCGAAGGCGGAGAGGCGTCACTGCTAGTGTCTGATTGACTGGTAGATTGATTTGAGAATTGATTGGACAGGGCCATTTGAACTTCAGCATGTGTGGCAAGCTTGTCCACCAGATGCATCTTCAGTGCCAGTTGCGCAAGGTTACCGTTATATTTTTTCACATGGCTGGCAGGGTGATCCAGCATGTTCTGGATATCATCCTCCTTGATATGCCGCATGGTTGCTATGTCCCGTTTCCAGGACTGCCACAGTTGCGTCAACAACGCCCGGTCAGCTTTGCGTGCGGCAGCGGACATATTGTTGCGTACAAAGGGTTCGGCAGCGGACTTGAATTCCCCTGCGCGGAACAGATGGACCTTCACCTTCATTTTATCCAGTGCATCCTTGAAATAATTGCGATACAGAGAAAGGCCGGTGAGCAGCACCATGCCCATGGGGTGGAGATAAACCGTGTCGGCGCTGGCCGCGAGGTAATATTGTGACTGTGTGTAGCTATCCGCAGCGGCAACAACCTTTTTACCGCTTGTTTTGAAGTCATCAATGGCCCGCCGCAGGATTTTCAGTTTGGTGAGTGACGACCGATCCATATCCTTTAGGTCAAGCTGAAGCATACGGATACGCTTATCATCGCGCGCCGCATGAATCACGCGCACGAGATCGTGCATGCGCGCCTGTTCCGCCGATGGCAAACCGAAGGGAAATACCGCATCCGGTGCAGCCAGTTCCTCCACCAATGCTCCTTTGGGATCAAGTACCAGAACTGCCTGGTCAGGGATGGACGGGCGTGTAGCGCTGATAGTTATGATCAATACAACAATCATAAACAGGAACACCAGTCCGAGAAATACGCGGCGCACATTGTCCAGAATGTGTAATAGTTTTTTCCACATAATCCACCTCCGGATGGATAGAGAGCTAATTAGCAAAGTTCATGAGCGGCGATTGGCTCTACTTCAGCCCGTTTCTGCTTGGCAAGCAGAAGGCATGCCGTAGAGTGCCGCGCATGGCAGAGCAAATAAACACTTTGCAGGCGATTGTGCTCGCTTTGGTTCAGGGGTTGACCGAATTTTTGCCGATTTCTTCCTCTGCACATTTGGCGCTGGTGCCGCTGCTGTCCAGTTGGCCGGATCAGGGTCTGGCGTTTGATTGCGTCCTGCATTTGGGTTCACTGACCGCTGTGATGCTTTACTTTCGCACAGAACTTACACGCATGAGCACCGGTTTTGTCCACACCCTTGCCGCACGAAGTTGGTATGTGGATCAGGACGGAAGAATGGCCTGGTTTATATTGCTGGCCACGATTCCTGTCGGATTTGCCGGGCTCGCCTTCAAGCATGCCGTTGAAGGAGAACTGCGTACCGTCACGGTGATTGCCGTTGCTTCGATTGGCTTTGGTTTGTTGCTGTGGTTATCCGACGTGATGGGAAAGCGCATCAGGCACGAAGGGGAATGGCGGCTTTTCGATGCCTTCGTCGTGGGCATCGCGCAGGCCGTGGCCCTGATTCCCGGGACATCACGTTCCGGCATCACCATGACCGCAGCGCTGATGCTGGGTTATACGCGCGAGGCTGCCGCCCGGTTTTCCTTTTTACTTTCCATTCCGGTGATCGTGCTGGCGGGAGGCCTGAAGGTGAAGGACTGGATCGAGCAACCCGATCAGGCCACCGCCGCGCCGCAACTCATCATCGGTTATTTGGTGTCTGCCATCTCCGCCTATGTCTGCATTCATTACTTCCTCAAGTTTCTGGAACGCACCGGCATGATGCCCTTTGCTATTTATCGCGTATTGCTGGGTGTGGCGCTGCTGGCTCTGGCGGTTTGATATGTTGACCTGGCCCGGTTTCGATCCTGTCGCCATTCATTTGGGGCCGTTGGCCATTCACTGGTATGGCTTGATGTATGTGCTCGGTTTTCTGATGGTGTACTGGCTAGTCAAACGGCAAATGATCGAACGGGCCGAATGGGAAACACAGATTACACCTGAACATTTCGAGGGCTTGTTTACATGGCTCATTCTGGGTGTAGTGCTGGGTGGACGACTGGCCTATATCCTGTTCTATAATTTCCCCTATTATGCTCACCATCCTGTTGAAATACTATATGTATGGCAGGGTGGCATGTCATTTCACGGCGGTATGCTGGGTCCCATTGTGGCAGGCTGGTTCTATTGCCGGAAACACAAACTTTCGTTCCTGATGCTGGCCGACCGTATTTTCACCGTGGCGCCGCTGGGACTTGCTCTGGGACGGATGGGTAATTTCATCAACGGCGAACTCTGGGGGCGGGTGACGGATATGCCCTGGGGCATGGTGTTTCCACAGGCAGGCCCGGAACCAAGGCATCCCAGCCAGTTGTATGAGCTGTCGCTCGAAGGCATCGCGTTGTTCTGCCTGCTGTGGTTTACGCGTAAGAAAGACTGGCCGGAGGGTGCGCGTGTGGCGCTGTTTCTGGCAGGTTATGCCGTGGCACGCATCTTTTGTGAGCAGTTCCGCCAGCCCGATGCGCAACTTGGCTTCTTGTTTGCTTCGGTCACCATGGGTATGTTGCTTTCTTCATTGATGCTCATTGCAGGACTCATCTGGCTTGTTCTGCTTTTTCGCAGGAGGACAGCATAATCAGTCAGCGATTAATTTGCAGGAGCAGAACATGATGCCCCGGCAGTGGTACAAGAAAGGCTGGTTTCACGCAAGTACTCTCGGTTTTCTGTTCATTGTTGCGCACTTGTTGCATTTCGCACCGTTGCAACGGCTGGAAGGAGCGTTGTATGACAGTCTTGTCAGCATCGTCCCTCATTCTGTATCCGCCCCGGGCAGAGTCGCTGTCATTGTAACGGGCAATACGGCGAACTCTGCCTCGGAAAATCATTCCATGCCGTGGACGCGCAAGCAATTGGCCAAACTTCTGAGCCGCCTCGGAAAGGCAAGTCCGGCTGCGATTGGCGTGTTCAATGTGCCGAGCCAGCCCGAGACTTCTCCTGCTATGGGGCATCTTGAAGGGATAAAAAAATATATCCTGAAATCGAATCTTTCGAAGAAAAACAGGAAAGAGGCGGCCAATCTGATCGGCATGATTAACTATGCCCGGCGCGATCTGGACGAAGATGCACAGTTGGAAAAAGCGATTCGGAATTCTCGTGGACTTTATCTTGGAATGAGGCTTGGCCCCCCATCCGATGCACGGGCATTGCCGGATTGGATCCTTCAGCATGCTTTGGTAGCGGGTGCGGAAGAAGGTGTTCTTGACCGCTATCGCCAATATATTCCTTTAATGAACAATCAGGCATCTGTATCCCGGCCTGTTCCGGATAATGCGCTGATACCTCCGCAGGAATTTACATCGGTTGCAGCCGGTACAGGGATCACGGATGTTGCGGTTGACCGGGATAGAGTTGTTCGTGCGGTGGCTCTGCTTGTGAAAAATAAGCAACCATCCGGGGATGCGTATCTTCCGTCATTGCCCTTGCTGATGAGTGCAAGAATCCATGGGGTTGCACCCGGCAAACTGTCCGTAGTGCCACACAAGGCGGTGCAGGAGGGGCGCAAGCGCATCCGGCTGGATTCAGCAATGCAGTATTACCCCGTATTTTATCCTGTTAACAGATTTTCTGTTTATCAGGCTAACGATGTATTGGCTGGCAAGGTTTCACCGAAACGGTTTCGTCATAAGGCCATTATTATCGGTTCTTCCAACTCCACCCGCATGGAAGCACCGGACGGTTCACATATCTCTCCTCTACTGGTGCAGGCGAATGTTCTCGCCAGTCTGTTGGCGCGGGATTATTTTTACCGGCCTGTTGCGGCAGCATGGATTGAATTAATATTGCTGCTCGTCATCGTGCTTTATCTGGCGGTGATTTTGCCCCGAATTCGGCTTGCGTGGGGTGTATTCCTTTCGTTTCTTGTATTACTGGCACTGTTTGGAGGGGAAATCCTGTTGCTGTATGGCAGGCACGCATGGATCATGACCGGTACCGCCAGTTTGCTGTTGATTACCGGCCAATTGATGCAGGCCATTCGGCACAGTTATGATGTCATACATCAGCAATACCTTATGGAAAATGCCCAGACCAACCGGCATCTCGGTGTGGCGTTGCAGGAACAGGGGCGGCTTGAACTCGCGCTTGAACGTTTTCGCCTGTTACCGGAAAATAATGAGTCTCTTGGGCTAATCTACAATCTTGGCCTGGAGTTTGAACGCAAGCGGAAGTTCGATAAGGCGCTGGAGTCTTATCATTATATTCTTGAATATGAGCATGCGTTCCGCGATGTGCAAGCACGGAAAATCAGGTTGGAACAACTCATCACGTTCAGTTCGGGCGGCTTATCGGCGACGACATCATTGATTGTGCCGGATATGGATAATAAACCGACATTGGGCCGTTATGTTATTGAACGTGAATTGGGTAAGGGCGCTATGGGTATTGTTTATCAGGGGCGTGATCCCACCATTGATCGTGAAGTGGCGATTAAAACGATGGCGCTGTCGCGGGAATTTCAGGATGATGAACTGGTGGAAGCACGTGAGCGTTTCTTCCGGGAAGCGGCCGCAGCTGGCAAACTCAATCATCCCAATATTATCACCATCCATGATGTGGGTGAAGAACATGATCTGGCTTACATAGCCATGGAATTTATCAAGGGAGAAAGCCTGAACAGCTATGCACGCGAGGGCGCGCTGCTTCCTGTGAAGGAGGTTTTACACATTGTTTCCGTAGCTGCAGGTGCATTGGATTACGCGCATGGGGAAGGTGTAGTCCATCGGGATATCAAGCCTGCGAATATCATTTACAATCGCAAAAAGAACAGCCTGAAAATTGCTGATTTTGGTATCGCGCGCATCACGGCCAGTAGTCATACCCAGACGGGTGTTATTCTCGGAACGCCAGCATATATGTCGCCGGAACAGATGACGGGGCACAAAGTGGATGGACGCTCGGATCTGTTTTCGCTTGGAACGACGATGTTTGTTTTGCTGACCGGTGAAGCACCTTTTCCGGGCGACACGCTGGCCGCGCTTTCGTATCAGATTTCACATGACAAACATCCGGATATCTGCAAGATACGCTCGGAATTACCCGCCTGCATCCGCGGCATTATGGATAAAGCACTGGCGAAAAATTCGGACAAACGATACCAGAATGGCGCTGCCTTTAAGCGCGCAGTTAACCGCTGTTTGAAAAGCCTCGAGGGCTAAGAGCCTGCCAAGCCATATGGGAGGTTGTTCTTCAGTCCGGTTAGAGTCCACCAATGTTTGATTTTTACAAACGTTTCCTTGATGGGATACCGTTCTACCTTGCCCGCCACTACTGGTGGGCCTATCTGTGGCAAACCGGTGTGTGGTTTTTCGATCATCAGCCGATTATTAATGCCATTCTGTTTGGCCAGTATAAAGTGTTGATGAACACCACTCTTTCACGCCTTGATGAGGGATGTCCGGGCCGGGTGTTACAAATGACATGCGTGTACGGTGGCCTCACCTTCAATCTGGCAAGGTGTTCCAGCCCGCGTCCCCTGCACATCATGGATGTTGCACCGGTTCAACTTAAGCTGGCATTACGCAAGTGCGGTCCCGAAGATAAGTTGATTCCCGCACGTATGAATGCTGAATGCATGGGCTATCGCAGCAGTGTTTTTGATACTGTTATTCTTTTCTTTCTATTGCACGAAATGCCGTATGAGGCTCGCCAGCGGGCGATTTCCGAGGCCATCCGTATCATCAAGCCTGGTGGTCGTCTTATTGTTACAGAATATGCACCCATGTCCGGGAGTCATGCACTTCATCGGTTTCCTCCCTTTCGCTGGATGCTGACAAAACTGGAGCCTTTTCTGGACGACTTCTGGCAGGAGGATTTGACCGGGCATTTAAACAAGGTTGCGGCATGGCAAGGGAAAAGGATTCTGGAAACCTGGCACAGGAGAATATTCGGCGATTTTTATCGCGTTATCGAATATCGGGTGACAGATGCTAACGAGGTTTGACGTCATACAGACAGGAAAAACATATGTATACCAGACCTTCTGATGATGAAATAAGCACACTGCTAAAATAAGCGAAAACCATTGCCGTGATGCATCGCTTGCTGCTAAGCTAATGGCATGAACAGATACTTTCTAAGGTTGTGTACCGTTGCTTTTCTGTGGATATTTCCGTTACCGGCCCATGCCGGGAATCTGGCGGATCATCCAAACTGGCAGCGGCCTTCGGACAGCGAGTTGAAGAAGACATTGACGCCGTTGCAATACAATGTGGTACGTGAGGATGATACGGAACGTCCATTTAATAACGCCTACTGGAATAACAAACAGGCTGGAATTTATGTAGATATTATTTCCGGCGAACCGTTGTTCAGCTCAACCGATAAATTCAAATCCAGAACCGGCTGGCCAAGTTTTGTTCGGCCGCTTTCGCCCAAAAACATCGTCGAAAAAAAAGACCGTAACTTGTTCTTCGTTCGCACTGAACTGCGTAGCAAGCATGCCGATTCTCATCTCGGGCATGTCTTTAACGATGGACCACCACCCACAGGGTTGCGCTATTGCATTAATTCTGCCGCGCTCCGCTTTATTCCCGCATTGTCCCTGGAGGAAGAGGGTTATGGGAAGTTCGCCCACCTGTTTGATGTTCACAGGGAGAGGCGTTAGCCGGGCTTGCGTTTGATCTGGTTCAGGCAGTCCAACGCTGCCAGTTTGTAGCACTCGGCCAGCGTCGGATAGTTGAAGACGTTGCGGACCAAATCAGTCACCGTACCATTCAGGTTCATGACCAGTTGGCCAATATGGATGAGTTCACTGGCTGATTCTCCGACGATATGTACACCGAGAATCCTTTGTGAATCTTGTTCCACATTGAGCTTCAGCATACCGGTTTCATCACCGATGATCTGGCCGCGAGCGCTGTCACTAAATTTGCCGCGTCCGACCACATAATCGACATTTTTTGCCTGTAATTCCTTCTCGGTTTTGCCGACATACGAAACTTCAGGAATGGTATAGATTGCCATGGGCATATTGCTGGCCATTTCAGGAGTTTTTTCACCAAAGGCATGCATGACGGCCATACGTCCCTGTTCCATGCCGGTGGCCGCCAGCGAAGGGCGACCAATTAAGTCTCCCACTGCATAGATGTGTGGTACATTGCTCTGGAAATAATCATTTACCTTGATCCAGTCATTTGTAACTTGCACACCTGCCCGCTGTAGCTTCAGATAGCTGCTGTTTGGTTCTCTTCCCTGTGCATAGAGCAGCGCATCCGAAACAAGCTTTTTCCCGCTTTCCAGTTGTGTATGAATCTGTTCATTATCCCTGCGGATTGAAACCGCGTGACTGTTCATATGAAACGTAACACCCATGGACAACATCGCATCGGCCAGTGCAGATGCCACGTCCTCACTTAAGTACGATAGTATCTGATGGTGAGAATCCACCACTGTAATTTCCACCCCGAGAGCGGCAAAGATGCAGGTAAATTCGCAGGCAATAACGCCACCACCGACCACAATTAGTGAGCGTGGCAGGTGCCGTAATTTTAGAATGGAAGTTGAATCCAGCACGGTTTTTTTGTCAAATGGAACGTCAGAAGGTCGCCGCGGACGTGAGCCTGTTGCCAGCACGATGGTTGCGGCGCGCAACTGGCGTTCCTCGCCATTCGGGGTGAGTACATTCAACGTGTGTTCATCGATGAAGGATGCTTCACCGGGAATCAGCGCCACACCGCTGTGCATTAGGCGATTTAATATCACAGATTCTTGCTGTGCGATGACCATTTCCTTGTGCCGAATGGCTTCGGCCAGAAGCCCATGCTGATGCAGCATTTCACCGGCAAATGCACCTCGCATGCCGCGTTGGCCGGCGCGAGACGCCAGATACGCAACCTCACGCAATGCCTTGCTGGGAATCGTCCCCGTTTGCAGACCGGCCCCGCCAATCCGCGGTTTACGTTCGATGATGCCAACCCGCTTACCCATACGCGCCGCATGCAGTGCAGCGTGCTGCCCCGCAGGGCCGGAACCGATGACGAACAGGTCGAAATCAGCGTTATTCATCATATACCTCGCATTCGATACAAACCGGCAATTCGTACATGTATGAACCTGGATTTTCCGAGTATGGCCATAATCGGCATCCCGCCAACAGGTTCCTAGTGGCATAAAAATTGCTGCTCCGGATGTGTTAATCATGGCATAAAATGGGAGAAAGTCATGGAGCATTATTATGTAGGGCGTCAGCCCATTCTGGATCAGCACTATAAAACAGTTGCTTATGAACTTTTGTTCAGGGCAGCCGATTCCCCACGGAATCCAGCATCCGATGCGGAGATGACAGCACAGGTGCTTGTGGGCGGCCTCATGGACTTGGGCATTGACAAGCTTTCCGGCAATTTGCCGGTTTATATCAAGGCGTCGCGTGAAATGCTGCTGGACGGAATAGCTGCACAATTTCCACCGGAAATATTGGGGATACAGTTGCCGTCTGATATGCCTGCAGATGATGAAATTTTGGCGGTTTGCCGTGACATGCGCGGGCGAGGCCACTCCATTATGCTGAATGGATTCCCGGCCACTCCGGAAAGCGAGGCGTGGCTGAATGTGGTGGACTCCATCAAGCTGGATATGCAAGGCGGCGCAGACCTGCCCGGAATCGTGGATCAATTACGCCCACATACCCTCCGCCTGGTAGCAGGAAAGGTAGAAAACAGAGAAGACCATGAGTGTGCTATGAACTTGGGATGCACCAGTTTTCAGGGATATTTTTTCTGTAAGCCCGACGTGGTAGAAGGAAAGACCCTGCCGGATTCCAAGCTGTCGGTGTTACAGGCGATGAGTCAGGTTATGGCGGCGGAAGCCATCTCCGATGTGGAAGAAATCATTCTACGCGATGTCACCCTGTCTTACCGTTTATTGAAATACATTAATTCGGCGGCTTTTGGTATGCGCCGCAAAATTGAGTCGGTTCAACAGGCATTGAGTCTTTTAGGGCTTGCCAATATTCAGCAATGGCTCTCCGTCATGCTGCTGGCTGCCGTGGGATCGGAAAGACCGCGGGAGTTGATTAAGATTGCTTTATTGCGTGGGCGCGTACTCGAAGGCGTTGCTGAACTGTGCAACCCCAAACGCAAAGCAGATTACTTTATCCTCGGATTATTTTCCCTTCTGGATACATTGCTGGGGATTCCGATGATGGCTGCGTTGGACAAACTCTATTTACCCGATGACATCCGCGAAGGTTTGCTTGATCCGGAGAGCCCGAAAGGAAAGGTGCTTGCGCTGGTCGAGGCGCTTGAAAATGATGATTGGGGGCTGGTGGATGAATATTGCCGCGGTATGGGCATCAAGTGCGGCGATCTTGTAAGTATTTACACCAAAGCCATGCATTGGGTGGATAAATATGCACTGATGCTTTCCCATGCCTAATACAGTACATCTGACTTTCTAATCCAAATCTGGAGACTCGTTGCTTCTCCATGGCTCGGCGAGCCGTTAGGCTGGCCCAATGCTGATGCGTATGATGGTAAGCCGTATTCTTCAAGCCGCACCAACCTTGCTGGGTGTGGCCACGCTGGTTTTTTTACTGCTACATCTGGTGCCGGGGGATCCGGTGGATGCCTTATTGGGGGAAATGGCATTAGCTACGGATCGTGAGGCATTACGCCATGCCATGCATCTGGACGAACCACTTGTAGCACAATATATCCATTTTTTGGGTGGCTTGCTCTCCGGTAATTGGGGACAGAGTCTGATGGATGGCCGTCCTGTTCTTGCCCTGATTCTCGAACGTCTTCCAGCAACCGCTGAACTGGCGGGATGTAGCCTTGTATTGGCATTGATTTTTGCACTGCCGCTCGGATTCTGGGCAGCGCGGCATGCGGGCCGGATACAGGACATGACAGCCATGAGCTTCTCGCTGTTTGGCGTCTCCATTCCAAATTTCTGGCTGGGACCCATGCTGATGCTAATCTTTTCCGTCGGATTGGGCTGGCTACCGGTTTCCGGCATGGATCAACCCGGCAGCATTGTGTTGCCAGCTATTACTTTGGGCACGGCGCTTGCCGCGGTTCTTTCGCGCATGGCCCGATCCAGTTGGCTGGAGGCGATGAGTACAGATGCGATTCGTACGGGGCGTGCCATGGGTGTCAGCGAACATATATTGTGGTGGCGGCATGCGGCACGGCTTGCGGCCATTCCTGTAGTGACCATGTTTGCATTACAGATGGGCGCGGTGCTGGGCGGCGCGGTGATTACGGAAACGGTGTTTGACTGGCCGGGCCTGGGGCGTTTAACCATTGAAGCAATACAGCGGCGGGACTACCCGCTGGTACAGGGTTGTGTGCTGCTGATCGCTGTATTCTATGTGCTGGCCAATTTACTGGCAGATGTGCTGGCTATGTGGCTCGACCCCCGGCAGCGAAAGGTATAGGCAGCCATGAATCATGCAGACTAGATTGTTTGTGCAGAGGCCATCGGTCCGATTGGCACTGGCATGTCTG
The DNA here is from genome assembly GCA_036985955.1 of Zetaproteobacteria bacterium. GTDB lineage: Bacteria > Pseudomonadota > Zetaproteobacteria > Mariprofundales > Mariprofundaceae > JAUZQZ01. Next base: position 11,367 of record BTQQ01000023.1, read on the forward strand.
TTCATTCCAATTATTTTGTTATTGGCCGCCGGTCTGCATGGCGCTGACGGACATCAGGTCGATCTTGATGCTGTTCTGGCCGGAATAAGTGCAGTGCATCCGTTGGGTTGTGATGCTCTGGGGCGTGATGTGTTGGCACGAGTGGCTGAGGGCTTGCGTTTGTCGATGGGGGTTGGCATGGCCGTGGTGCTGTTGGGCGCCATCGCAGGCATCACGTTAGGAATCATATCCGGCTGGGTAGGCGGTTGGGTGGACAATGTGCTGATGCGGTTGGCAGATATCGTGCTCTCCTTTCCCGGGATTCTGCTGGCCATTGCATTGGCGGCCATGCTCGGCCCCGGTGTGGATAAACTTATCATCGCTCTGGTCGCCGTAGGCTGGGTGGGATTCGCAAGGCTATCCCGCGCTCAGGTATTGTCGCTTAAGGCCGCGCCATTTGTTGAGGCGGCGGTTGGGTGCGGTTCAGGCGTTGCCTATATTGGCTGGCGGCATTTGTTACCCAATATTGCTGCACCTCTACTGGTGGAAGCCAGTTTCGGTCTGGCAGCCGTCATTATTGGTGAAGCAGGACTGTCTTTCCTCGGCGTGGGCGTGCAACCACCGGATGCTTCACTTGGCACGATGATTCGTGAGGGCACGCGTTTGATGCTGGTGTCTCCCATGCTTGTGGTCTGGCCGGGTCTGGTTCTGTTTCTGATGGTGATGGCCGTCAATCTGCTAGGCGATGCCTTGCGCGACACTTTGGATGTGCGGACGAAATCAAATGCATAAGGGCCTTATTATTGGTTTAAATGGGACAGAACTGATAAAAGAGGAACGGAGATGGCTGAAGGAAAAACCGCCGTTGGGCGTGATTTTGTTTGCACGGAACATCGAGAATCTGGAACAGGTCAGGGCGCTGTTGGATGGCGTGCGTGATTGCACGGGCGAGGTGACATGGGCTGCGATTGATGAAGAAGGCGGCCGGGTGAATCGCATTCCGTGGGCACCCTTTTCGGATCGTCGATCAGCCGCTGAATATGGGCAGTTGTGGCTGGAGGACCAGGAAAAAGCGGAACATGCGGCTTATCAGGACAATCTGCGTGTCGGGCAAGCCCTGGCGAAGCTGGGGTTTACGCACAACTGCGCACCAGTGTTGGATATTTTTCACCCGGAAGGGCATGGCATTATTGGAGAGCGGGCTTATGCGGATGATCCGGGTATTATCGCCAGATTGGGGTCAGCCTGCATGCGCGGGTTATCGGATGCCGGCATCGAAGCGGTTGGTAAACACTTCCCCGGCCATGGGCGAGCCAATGCTGATTCCCATGTTGCGATGCCGGAGGTGGATGCGCCATTGGATACATTACTGGCTGAAGCGCAGACATTCAGCCAACTGATTGCAGCAGGCATCAAACACATCATGACAGCGCATGTGGTCTACAAGCAGGTGGAACCTCAGGTCGCAACACTTTCACCCTTTTGGCTTAAGCATATTTTGCGCCAGCAGTTCGGGTTCACCGGACGTATCTGGAGCGATGATTTATGCATGAAAGGTGTGGGTGATGAGATTCAGGACGCCGCTAGAAAAGCGCATGATGCGGGATGTGATGTGCTGCTGGCATGCGAGCCGCAAGGGGTGGAAAAGCTCCTCGGAACACAGTAACTGAAAATTCGCCAGAAGGGAGATTGTCACTCACTCTTCGGTGGTGTGTGGACTTGCTTTGATTGTCAGCAATGAATGTTAGCCTTACGGCATGATTCTGGATCGGTATATCTTCCGTTTGTGGTTGGCGCCGTTTGCCGGAGGTCTTGTGCTGGTGACTGGTGTATTGCTGTTGGGCCGGGCGCTTAAATTACTGTCTCTGGTGACGGATAGTGGCGCTCCATGGGGTTTGTTGGGGCAACTGCTGATTTTTGTCTTGCCTTATTTTGCACTGCTGACCATACCTATTGCTTTCTTCCTCTCCATGCAGAATGTAATCGCAGGTCTTCAGCAGGGCAGCGAGATGGATGCCATGCGGGCGGCGGGGCTTTCCTATTCGCGGATATTCCGAAGCATGATCGGCGTGGCCGTGCTGCTCTATTTTGGCCTGACGCTGACATCCATGGTTTGGCTGCCGAAAGGACAGTTATCCTTCAACAACGTGCTGAAGCAAATATACAGCCTCAAGGGGTCGCCTGATTTTACACCCCGGCGCTTCTCTCGTGATGTAGATAAAATTATTTTTTATGTGGACGGAAAGGATAATCAGGGCCGTTATCATGGTGTCATGGTTGAGGACGGTCGTCCCGGCGGCCCGGTTTATTACCTGGCAGAAATGGCGGAGATTGTACCTGCTTCGGGTGGTGTGCGATTACGTATGTGGAATGGAACCCGACTGGAGGGAAAAGGGGAGAACCAGCGTGTGCTTGCCTTCAAGAATTATGAAGTGGGTCTGCCTTTAGGTGGTTTGAGCACGGTTGAGTTTACACGTTCCAGGGATCACGTTATTATGATGACGCTATCCGAACTTTGGCAGCGGCTTCAGCTTCATCCCACACCCGATGCACAGGCTGAGTGGAATCGGCGTTTGATTCTTCCAACCACTGTGCTTGTTTTATGCATGTTCGCCCTGCCTTTGTCACTGGCACCCAAGCGTGCAGGGCGTACAGGTTCCTTTTTGCTGGGTATTGGACTGTTAATTCTATTGTATAATGCGCAACTGGTATTACATAGGCAAGTGGGGTTGGGAACATTTCCACCATCGTCAATGTGGTTTGGGCAAGGTGCATTTCTGGCTGCGGGAGTTTTGTTGTGGTGCAGGGCTGAGCAGGGGAGATTGCCAATGTGGCTGGTTTCCGGCGGTGAGGTTTTTTATCTCATGCATCAGAGGTTGACGCACTGGATTGTCCATCGTATGGGGAAGACGTAGTTGAATCTTTCCGTATGGAGGCAAGGCCTGCGCCGAGTAGTAATGCGGCCAGAATACCGGAGAAATGCTCTTCCAGACTGGGTGCGGACAGACCATGAACAGCTATGGCTATTCCCGGCAATGCAATCAGGCTGGCTGTATCGGTGCGTTGCCAATCCATGCGCCAGCCCATACGCATCCACAGGGCCAACAAGGTAATCAGGGCCAGCAGGCCAATCGGACCCCAGCGGCTCAGGGCAAGCAGATACATATTGTGCGGGTGAGCCGGTAACAATCCACCATACCATAGATCGGGATGCAATTGTTTGATGTTTGCCGCGGCAGTTCGATAACCGCCCGTGCCGACGCCTGTGAACGGGCGGGTTTGCCATGCCTTAATGGCGGCATACCATAGAGACCAGCGTGCTTCCGCATGTTTGAAATCACCCTGTTGCATGCTTTGAATGCTGTGCCACGTCCATGCCATCCGTTGTTTTCCCGGTCCCAGCGTCAATGCCGCGAGAACTATCGCGAACGCTAGTATTGTCACCGTCGTTTTTATCCATGGTTGAATGCGCAACAGTTTCCACAGAACAAGAAGCAACAGGACGGAGACAACGAGGTATCCGCTTCTGCCTGCCGACAGAAACACCATGATGGTGGCCCATGTGGCTAGTGTCCACGCTCCCCAACGTTTCCAACCTTGCCAAAGCAATCCCCGGTGCAACAGCCAACCGGCCCATACGCCATAGACGAAACCGAAGCCGATATGCCCGATATGTCCGGTGGGATCCATGGCCGTGGAACCGTCTTTGGTGAAATGAATGATCTCCAGCATTTGACCAACACTAAACATAAGGTGCAGTGATAAGCTGACACTGAGAATGAACAATACATAGTGGCGGTTCCGGGGGATGGTCAAAACCACGCAGGAAAGGGGAATGATGAGCCAATACCACTGGCGGGCCACAATGTGCAGCCCCCAACTCCGGTCCGGACTCCAGATAAGACCCAGAGGAAGCAACGCGAGATAAACCAGCCAGGCGATACTGAGAGCGCGGTGATTTCTCCAGAGCCACCGGCATCCCTCGGCGAATTGCCCGTTGATCAGGCCCACGCCCAGTGCACTTCCCAGTGCGATATTTGTGGCAGCAACAGAAAACGGGTAGGCGACGGCAGCAATGCAATACAGCCAGAAGGTGGCTTGCTTAAGCTGTTTCAAAAGAGAGGTGGAGAGGAATGTCACGAAGCCGCTTCCGTTAACCGGTGTTGGACTTCCTGCCACACCCATTCTGCCTGCATGTCTTGCAGGCAGACACTGTCGCTGTCCGGTCGGCGCTCACATCCTTCGAGCTGACAGGGAACACAATCCTGTGTCCCCTGAAGAAGTGAAATGTTTCCGTATCGTTGGACGCCGTTTTCCGAACGGGGCTGCCACGGTGTTTTTCCATCAAAGCCATTGGGCCATGGTCCCCAGATGCGTGGGTCGGTGGGACCGAACATAGCAATAACGGACGTTTCGGTGCTGGCAGCCAGATGGGTGTTGGCCGTATCCAGCCCAATATAGGCGGATGCATAATGGGAAAGGCAGGCCAGTTGCCGCCAGTTTAACTTGCCAGCAAGAACGCAGACCTTGTCCGCAGCATATTCTTTCACCAGTTTGCACGCTTCCTTATTTTCTTGCGGTGAACCGGTGATGGCCACTCGCAACCCTTCATTCAGTATGTGCTCGATCAAATCATGCCAGCCTTTCCGATTCCACCACTTATAGGCCCAACGGGCGAAGGGGTGCAGATGCACATAGGGTATTTCCAAACCCCATGGCAAGTGTTGCCGGAGCAATTGCGTATCGTCGCTTGTCCATTCAAGGCCAATTTCGTTGCATGTTGGAAG
>BTQQ01000024.1:0-15890 GCA_036985955.1 Zetaproteobacteria bacterium
ATCGATATGGGCAACCGGTTGCTTGCATGGATGTTTCAATGGCCGGGCGGCCATCTGTGGGTGCCTTCCGTGCCATGGTGGCTTGCCGGTCTCTATGTGTCAGGCGCAATGCTTGCCGCTGCATTATTGTGGAAAGGCAGGCGATTGGGCGCATGGGCGGCCATGACATTGACGGTGCTGATCTATGTCATGGCGGCTGTACAGGAACGGTCGCTGGCACAGGCGCAACTGATGGTTTGGGATGTTGGGCAGGGTGCAGCGATAAGCCTCGTGCTGCCGGATGGTCGCGTCATGGTGGTGGATGCGCCGGGAAGGCGCGGCAGCCGCTTTAATGGCGGGACTATCGTGGCCGCGGGGCTGCGTGCCAGCGGTGTCACGCATGTCGATGTGCTGGTGCTAACCCATGCCCAGTCTGACCACATGGGCGGTATGATGCGCTTGATGGACCAGGTGAATCATGTGGGTCAACTGTGGCTGGCTGACGTGCCGGATGTAAAACGCCACCGGGGTGTCCAGCGCCTGATTCGGCGCGTGCGGACGCAAGGTGGTAGCGTGCGCTGGTTAAAGCAGGGAGAGAATTTTGTGTTTGGCGGCGTGAAGGGGCAGGTGCTGTGGCCGCCCGCCGAATATGCGCCGTCCAATCCGAACAATGCCTCACTGGTACTGTCTTTTCGGATGGAGAATGGAAAACGGCTGTTGTTCCCCGGCGATATTGAGGGCAAAGCGGAATCCGGAATCGTGACTCACGGCATAAAGGCGCACGATATCATGCTGATGCCGCATCATGGCAGCGCGACATCCAGCACACCGGCATTTGTCCGGGCTGTGATGCCCAAAATAGCTATTGCCCAGACCGGATATGCCAATCGCTACGGATTTCCCAGGCCACAGGTGGTTCGGCGGTACGAACATGCAGGTGCGCGGATATGGGATACGGCGCACGGGGCGGTGGCTGTGATGGCGGATGATAAAAACAGCGCCTACGCAGCTTATACGGCACTGGTACGTTCCGAAAAACATCACCGCGCATTGCAGTGGTGGCAACAGCACCTATAATCCGCCCCTGTCGTACGAATTCCCGGGCAGATTACCGGGCGATCATTGGAGGTAAGCGTGTACGAGTTTCTGGTTCAGGGCGGGGCAGTAATGTTTATTCTGCTCGGTTGTTCCATTCTGGCGTTGACCATTATTTTCGAGCGTAGCTGGAGTCTGAGACGTTCGGTGGTTATTCCCAAAAAAGATGTGGATGCTGTGGAAGCAGCGATCCGCAGTGAGGATGTGAAGCAGGCCATGCGGATATGCCGCGATAGCCCCACAGCTATGGGCCGCATCCTCTGGGTAGCACTGGAAAATCGGGGCGTATCCCGCCCGGTGCTTAAAGAAGTTCTTGAGGAGACCGGGCGGCAGGAGGTTGCCCATCTGGATCGTTTTATTGGCGCGCTTGGCCTGATTGCCGCCATCTCGCCCTTACTGGGATTGCTTGGCACCGTGATTGGTATGATTGAGGTGTTTCAGGTGATCTCCGTGGAAGGCGTGGGCAAGGCTGATGTGCTGGCTGGTGGTATTTCCAAGGCGTTGAACACCACGGCGGCGGGTCTTTCCGTGGCTATTCCGGCTCTGGTTGCTTTCCGTTTGCTTGAGGCGCGGGTGGATCGTTTTGTAATTGAAATTGAACAACACGCCTTGCGTTTTGTGGAGCTCCTGAAGGGCGAGCGCTGATGCGTTTGCGCGAACGCCCTAAACGCGATTATACGGTGGACATTACGCCACTGGTGGATGTCGTATTTTTAATGCTGATTTTTTTCATGGTTTCGACCAGCTTCAAGGTGGCGAGCAGCCTCAAGCTGGAATTACCGGCCAGCACGTCGAAGGAACAGGTGACGGACGCCAAGGAAGTCGTGATCAGTATCAGTGCCAGGGGGCAGTTCTATGTCCAGGATGAACCGGTGTCCGATGGCGCGTTACGTAAGCGAATTCTTAATGTGACCAAGGGCGACCCCAATATGCGTGCGATTCTCCGGGCTGATGCGGATTCGCGGCATAAGCGCGTGGTGTATGTGCTGGATGTGTTGCGGCAACTTGGCATGGGCAAAGTGGCGATTGCCACGGTTCAGCCGAAGTAATAGCGCTATGCGGGTTGTACAGAAATTCGGTGGCACGTCAGTGGGTACCCTGGAACGTATCCGGAATACCGCCAGCCTGGTTGAACGCTCCGTACGTCAGGGTCATGAAACGGCGGTTGTGGTTTCAGCGATGAGCGGGGAAACCAATCGGCTGCTTGGCATGGCCCGTGAATTGTGTGAACAGCCCCAGGCGCGTGAACTGGATGCGCTGGTTTCCACCGGCGAGCAGGTCAGCGCCGCCTTGCTGACCATCGAATTGCACAAACGGGGGGTTGGCGCATATTCCTATACGGGGATGCAGGCAGGATTTTTCACCGATAGCCGCCATTCGCGGGCTCGCATCCAGAGGATCGAATGCAAAGGCCTTCTGGAACATCTGGAACAGGGTGAAGTACCGGTTCTGGCCGGTTTTCAGGGAGTGGATGAACAGGGTAACATCACTACACTGGGCCGGGGTGGATCGGATACATCGGCGGTAGCTCTGGCCATCGCCCTGAGAGCCGATGTTTGCGATATCTATACCGATGTGGATGGAATTTACACCGCTGACCCCCGTATTGTGCCGGCAGCGCGGAAGATTAATCGTATCAGCTATGAAGAAATGCTGGAGCTGGCGTCCCAAGGGGCAAAAGTGCTGCAAAATCGCAGTGTGGAACTGGCCATGCGCAACACGATGCCCATTCATCTGCGCTCAAGCTTCGAAGATGTGCCCGGCACGCTGGTCACGAGTGAGGATGAAACCATGGAACGAGCAAGTATTACCGGAGTTGCCTATAACCGCGATGAGGCGAAGATCACCATTCGGGGTATACCGGATCATCCGGGCATTGCCAGCGGCGTGTTCGGTCCGGTCGCGGAAGCAGACATCAATGTGGATGTGATTGTACAGAATGTCAGTGAGGACGGGACCACGGATATTACCTTCACCGTGCCACGTGACGACTTTGCCCCCGCCATGAAAACATTGAAAGGTGTTTGCAAGGAAATGAAGGCGCGCGACGTGAAGGGCGACGATACGGTAGCCAAGGTGTCCATTATTGGCGTCGGCATGCGTTCGCATTCCGGGGTGGCGCGGCAGATGTTTGAAGCGCTGGCGAAGGAAGGCGTCAACATTCAGATGATCACCACCAGCGAAATCAAGATTACCGTGGTAATTGATGAAAAACATGTCGAACTGGCGGTGCGTGCCCTGCACGCAGCTTTTGATCTGGATGCTGAGAACTGAAAAAAGCCGCCTTTATTAACATTGTGGTTAGTATTACTATACTCGGACCATGTTGACTGGCACACATCAAGAAACCGCCATGATCGAGCGTATTGAGGGTTTGTTACAGCGGACTGCCATGCTTCGGGGTTGGTCGCCGCGCACCACCTCATCCTACCATGCTGATCTTACAGACGCCCAATATTTTCTGACAAAGAAAGGCAGCGATCTGTTTGATGTTACTGAAGCGAGTCTGATGGAATATCTGGCTCATTTGCGGCGTAGAGGACTGAAAGATACAACCTTGCGCCGCCGCCGCAGCGCCTTATCCACGTGGTTCGGGTTCCTGCAGTCCGAGGGAATAAGATCGGACAATCCGGTACGGCGATTGCCTGCGCAGCGCCGCCGCCATCCACTACCGAAAATACTTGGCGAAGAGGAGGTTGAGGATTTGCTGGACGCCCCCGAAACATCAACCTCGATTGGTTTGCGGGATAAATGTATGCTGGAAATACTGTATGCAACGGGCCTCAGGGTGAGTGAGTTGGTGTCCTTAAGAATCGCACAGGTAGATCAGTCGGCCATGCTTGTCCGGGTGGTGGGAAAGGGCGATAAAGAACGTCTGGTTCCATTCGGCGAAGTAGCCGCGGACTGGCTTGTGAAATGGATCAATGAAAGGCGGAGAATTTGCGGAGCGATGGCAAGTCCCTTTCTATTTCCAGGGCGTGGTGGAAACGCCATGACGCGGCAAAATTTCTGGCAACGGCTAAAGCGGTACGCTCGCCATGCCGGGTTGCGGCAAATGCCGTCACCGCACACGCTACGGCATGCTTTTGCAACACACTTATTGAACCATGGCGCAGACTTGCGTGCTGTACAGATGTTGTTGGGGCATGCCAATATCAGCACAACCGAAATTTACACCCATGTGTCCCGGGCGCGCCTGCATGAGGCAGTGAACCGGGCACATCCGTTGGGCGCATGAAGACCGCGAAGATGCTGCGCAAGGCGAGGAAGGCCGTGCACAGTGGAGATTATAGCACTGCTGAACAGGTTTACCGCAACCTGCGTGCAATCCCGCAATTCAAAAAAGATGTTGATATAACTCTGCGCTTTGCCTATTGCGCCGAACGCACGGGAGATTATGCGGAAGCCTTGTCCGCCTACGAAGAGGCGTTGACGGAATACCGGCTTGGGAATGATGATGGCGCTGCGGAGGTGGTGGAAGGACTCGTTCGTCAGATTCGCCTCCGTCTGGAAGAAGAAGCTGTGGAAGGGAAAACCATTGAGTTGCCAACCACGCTGGAAAATGCACCCGAAGATGCCGAAGTAATGAAATCCCTGATGCGGGCGGGAAAGAAGCGTTATTTGAATTCAGGCGATACCCTGTGCCGGCAGGGCGACCCATCCAGTCACGTGTGGTTTCTGACAGAAGGCAAGATTGAAGTGCATGTGCCGGATTATGTGGATACGGATGTACTGACCGGGCATGAGAATACTCCTTATATTTTGGGGGAGTTGGGCTATTTTACAGGCCAGCGCCGGGCGGCTACGCTGGTGGCCAGATCCTATGTGGAACTGATTGAGATTCCTGTACAGGACATTCATGCCATGTACGCCAGGGATACCCGTCTGGCATTTGGCATCGAACGCATGTTCAGGGAGCGTCTGGTGGAACGGGTGTTGTCCCACCACGCAATTTTTGAACGCATCAATGACGTGGACCGCAGAAGGCTGGCGCTGGCTTTTAAATATCACGAACTGGGACCGGGAGAGGTGCTGGTTGAGCCGGAGGTTGAGCATGATGGCGCCTATCTCGTTCAGTCCGGTTGTTTATTGCTGAAGCTCCCGGAGCATGGTCAGAAAGGTGAGTCCGAGGCCGATTATATCACCAGCATGTTTCCCGGAGACATCATTCATCTGGGTGGATTGCTGCGCGGTTATGTTCCATGCTATCAGGTTATAACCGCTACGCCCGTACGTCTGCTGCATCTGGATCGGAAGAAGTTTGAGCCCTTCACCCTGCGCCGGCCGTGGATTGTTCAGGCTATTCTGAAACATGGCCGCAAACCGCCACACCGTCAGGTAATGCGGCCCGATGAAGACTATCTCTGGCATGTAAACCGGAAAATTCATTTGCCGGAACCGTCCTGAGCGCCGCAATGTCAGCAGATCACAACAAAACATTCAGACGGGCACGTGAAGCAGCCGAACGCGGTGATTTTAAAGCCGCACGACAGCTTTATGGTGAGCTATGGCGCTCACCACTGTGGCAGAATGACAAGGAAGTCCAGAGTAAATACGCCTATTCATGCGAGCGTACAGGGGATTATTCCGAGGCGCTGTCTGCATATAAATCATTGATGGATACATATAGCCGGATACCGGTCGAGGAACAGGCTCTGGTTGAAGAAAGCATGATCCGCCTGCGCGAGCTGATGGTTGAGGGAGAGCGGGATTCCAAAGCTCAGGTATTGAATGTGAAAGAAGATAAAAGCGAGGCCGAGATGGTGGCTTTGCTATCTGCGCATGCCTATGAGCGCAGTTTATCTCCGGGATTTTTATTGTGTGAGGCGGGCGACCCGGCGCACCATCTCTGGTTGCTCAAGCAGGGTGAAATGGATGTGCTGGTGCCGGGGTTTCCCGCCAGTCGGCTGGTCAGTGCGCCGTCACGTCCATGCCTTATTGGAGAACTGGCTTATTTTACGGGTATGCGGCGTGCCGCCACGCTTTGTTGTGCGACCGACGTTACTGTACTGGAACTTCCCTATGAGAGGATCGGCGAACTGATTAAGGAGGATATTCGCCTTCAGCCGATGCTGGATTATCTGTTCCGTGACCGTCTGGTGATGCGGGTACTGTCACAGCATGAAATTTTCAAAATGGTGCATAAGTTTGATCGCCATCGTATTGCGATTGCTTTTGAGAGTATGGCTGTTATGGCGGCGGACGTACGCATTGAACAAGGGTGTGAACATGACGGTGCTTACATGGTGCAGTCCGGATTGATGCTGCTGATACGAATGCATGGGGACGGACATGAAGAATTGATGGGTTCAATGCATCCGGGAGATATGATGCACCTGGGCGGATTGCTGCGCGGATTTATTCCCAGGTATCGCATTGTGGCTGGTGCCCCATCGCGTCTTCTTCATCTGCCGCGCACGAAATTCGAACCATTAATGAAGAAGCGGCCATGGCTGATTTCTTCCATTCTCAGGCATAGCCGCATGCCGATGGACAAACAGATTCTGCATCCAGAAGCAAGTAACTTGTGGGCGGCCAACCGCTACATCGAAATAGACAAGCCAATTTAACAAGAATTTGATAGTCTGCCCGACCCAATAATGTTCCGATGGAGTAAGTCAGATGCCTGAGAAAACCGGAAAAACAACCGATTTAAACATTGCCTGTTATGCACCGGGACTGGATGGTATTCCGGTCGCCGAATCCAGTATTTCCTTCGTGGACGGCAAACATGGACGTCTGGAATACCGCGGTATTGATATCGAGGAGCTTGCCGAGCGTAGCAGCTTTGAGGAGACATGTTTCCTGTTGTTGTATGGGCATCTTCCGAAAGTCGATGAACTGGAGTCTCTGGTGGCCGAATTTCGGCAGCACCGGCGCATCAAATACAGTATTCGCGATATGATCAAATGCTTTCCCGAGTCCGCGCACCCGATGGATGCGTTGCAGTCCAGCGTAGCAGCATTAGGGATGTTCTATCCCGTTGAACAGGATATTGATACGAAACAGGCGGATGAAGACATGGTGCATCTTTCCAGTATCCGCCTGATTGCAAAGATGCCAACTCTGGTTGCCGCTCATGCACGTATGCGCCGGGGCGATGATCCGATTTCACCCCGGGACGATTTATCGCATGCGGCTAATTTTCTGTACATGCTGACCGGCAAGGAACCGGAGCCCCTGCTTGAACGCATTATGGATGTGGCGCTGATTGTGCATGCCGAGCATACCCTGAATGCCAGTACGTTCTCCGCCATGGTGACGGGTTCCACGCTGGCTGACCCCTATACCGTTATCAGTGCGGCAGTCGGCACGCTTTCGGGACCACTGCATGGCGGGGCCAACGAGGAAGTGCTCGAAATGCTTGATGAGATTGGTTCGGTTGAAAATGCCGAAGGTTATTTGAACAGAAAATTGCAAAACAAGGAAAAAATTTCAGGCCTTGGGCATCGTGTTTACAAAGCCAAGGATCCACGCGCAACGCTGTTGCAGGAACTGTATGGCGATTTAACCAGGAAATACGGAGAAGACCCGACCTATGCCATAGCCAGGCGGATTGAAGCGTTGTCCAGAAGCACCTTGGGTGCCAAGGGCGTGTGCCCGAATGTGGATTTTTATTCCGGCATTGTTTACCGCAAGCTGGGTATTGAAACGGATTTGTTCACGCCGATCTTTGCCATTGCCCGTGTTTCGGGCTGGCTGGCGCACTGGCGGGAAATGTTGGCCAATAACCGGATTTATCGCCCCGTCCAGATTTATGTGGGTGAGCATGGTGTGCATTATGTTCCTATTGAGGAGCGATAAGAACACCTGTTGAATTTAGTACCGGGAGAAAAAATGGGGGGGGGATGCTGTGAACGTCGAAACGTTTCCGGATGACGGGAATCGTGTAGAAAACATCCTGGTGATTGATGATGACCCATTGATTTGCGAGATTCTTGCTACAATGCTTGCAAGGCAGGGGTATTCGGCTGAATCGGCGGCAGACATTAACGCTGCGCGGACATGTGTGTCGCGTGATTCTTTTGACCTTGTTTTTTTGGATATTGTTTTTCCGGGACAAAAGCATTCGGGTTTTGACATCATGCATTGCATCAGGGAGTACCAGCCTGACTGCCCTGTGGTACTGATCACTGCTTATCCAAGCACCGAAACCGCGGTTGAAGCCTTACACCAGAATGCTTTTGATTACCTGATGAAACCGTTAAAATTTGAAGAAGTTGAAACGGTTACAAATCGTGCCTTACGGTATAAGACCAAACAGGACGAAATGATACAGTCCAACGGGTGCATGGACATGAAAAATACCGGCGGCGTGCAACTGACTGACAGGGAATACGACATTCTTGGCCTGCTCGCCAAAGGCCTCAGCTTCCGTGAAATGGCCCTGCATTTCGGGTGCAAGATATCGAGTGTCCAGACGCATACGAAGCAAATCTACAGGAAGCTCGGCGTGCATTCCCGCGCTGAAGCCGTACACGAGGCCCTGCAACTGAAAATCATCCAACTTTGATCTCCCTCCCATGTTTATGGGATTTACACCACTCTGAAATACTGGCTTGATTCCGCGTTCATAAATACTGGAGGAAAGCATCGCATTATGCATTCCGTGGTGGCGCATAAGCCACATTTGGACGGTTTATGAGGTTGGGGAGGGAATGTGCGGAGAAGCGCACGCCGCTGTTTTTGGGTGGTATTGATTACTACTGTTTATGTTGTTTCGGGTCTGGCGGAAGCCGGAGTGATACCTGATGGCGGAACGGCAACGACGGTTCAGACGGCGGGTAACGGCCTCGTCACAGTCAATATCGCGCCCGTTATTTCCGATGGCATCAGCCACAATACATATACACAGTTCGATGTGCTCGCCCCCGGCGTTGATCTCAACAACCTCACAGTCAACGCCCGCACCATCCTCAATGAGGTCACCAGCGCCAATCCCAGCCTGATCCAGGGACAGTTGCGCGTACTTGGCCCCCGTGCGCATGTTATTCTTGCCAATCCAAACGGCATCACGGTGGATGGCGGCAGCTTCGTCAATACGGGCGGTCTGGCGCTTTCAACCGGACGGGCATCGTTTGTCACCCGCCCGGTTACGCCGTTGACCACCCAGCAAAATATCGTACTGACGACCAGTCAGGGGCAGATCATCATTCAGGGGGCCGGATTGACCGGCCTGTTCACGCATCTTGACCTGATCGCCAAACAGATTCGGGTTGACGGATCCGTGACGAATCAACACCCCTCCGCTAACGCAGAGATTGTCTTGATTGCCGGTTCCAGCACCACGGAGTTTGACTCCTCCGTGTTTCCTACGAATACCACCTCTCCATGGATGTTCCCCGCCGCCAATGGCGGCGCGGACGCAACTGCGCTAATTGATATTACGGCGCTGGGTCAGTTGACATCGGGCCGCATCGAGGTGGCGGTGACGGATCAAGGCGCCGGCGTTCGTTTTGCCGGAAACATGGTGGCGACTCTGGGGGATTTCAGCCTGAATGCCTCGGGACTTGTCGAAATCAATGGCGGCGGCATGACGGCGGGCAATGATATTCTGCTGGATACCGCATCGGTGACGGCGGGGCCTGCCATCGGAGGCCGATCCTTTTCCATGACTGCCCGTCGGCATATCGACCTGCTGGCGGACGCCGTCATGATTCAGGGCGGAAATATTCAGGCGGGCGACGCAGCGAACACGGGCGATATTACGATTGGCCGGAACGGTGTGGTGGCAACCGGCGATATCGTCATCTCGGGAATTCAGAACATAGCCGCTTATGAAGCCGGAACGTTGACGGCAACCGGCGGGATCGGCCTCTTTGGCGAGACGAAAAACGTGATGGTCCGGGGATCAAATCTGTCAGCCGGGCAACAGGTCCGGATTGCCGGTGCGAATATTACGCTGGATAGCGTGACCGATGCATCGGGTTCGATCCAAACAAGCAATATCACGTCGGCTGACGCCAGTTTGAATGCGACGGGCGGCATTTTTATGACAGGTGCGCATGTCTCCGGTTCCACTGGGGCCGCCTTCACCGCGGTATCAATCAATTTGCAATCGTTCGGTGCCGGAAACAGTTTCCGGGCAACTGAAATCAGATCGGATCTGGCCTCGGTAAACCTTGCCGCCACGGGTGCGTTGACCCTTTCCGGTAGCGATGTGTTGGGGCAAACCGATATCACCGCAACCGCGGGCAACTTTATTTCGCAGGCCGTTCTCAACGGGAAGACATGGCGAAAGAGCGAAATGACGGCGGCGCTCGGAGGCCTGGTGCTGAAAACTACGGCGGGCGGCATCATCAATCGGGGATCAGTACTTCAGGGCACGAATCGCATCGTGGGCAATCCTGATTCATCGGGCGGCGTTTCCATTCTTTCCGCCGCAGGAGTTGAAAACACTTCACTGGATGCGAGCACGCTTGGCATCATGTTCAGCCAGCAGGACGATCTGTTTATTCAGGCTGCGGGGGGTGTGACCAATACCGCCGGCAGGATGATCTCGAATGCCAATGTTTTGCTGAGTGCCGGGGGAGATTTACTCAATCAGATGTTATTGAATGCCCCTGCCAATGCAGGTATTCGCCAGAATTACAGTTACACGGCGGGGCATGTGTTTTTCAGGCCGAAACGGGTGCACGGCTGGCGCGTGGATTATGGAAATCCGATGATTCCTGGACAACTGGCTTTTATTACAGCGGGCGGCAACGTCGGAATCAATGCCGCGAACATTACCAATAGCGGTGGCGAGATTGACGCCAACGGAGGTGACATTACGGTCACAGGGGGATCATTGGACAATACCGCCCTGCTGACCGGCCGGGCATGGCTGGAGCATCGCTGCGCCTGGTTTTGCCGCGGTTCGGGCGCGTCAGACGTTGCCGTTAACGGCGGCTCTTTTTCAGCCTCCCGGAATCTCAACCTGAATATTACCAACGGCGTGACCAACAACGGCGGGATATTTCTGGCGCTACAGGATATGAGCATCAATGCCGCATCGGTGTCCGCATCCTCATTGCCAACCTATCAATATCTTTCGACATCGCGCGGCATGAGCACCCTGTGGAGTGGCCGTAACGCCCGCCTGTTGCGCACCGATCAGGGCGGCAACTTCGTGGCCAATATGGGGGTGCTGAGCATCAATGCGCTTACCCCGGTGACGCTGGATGGCGGTATTCTTCAGGGTGGCGGCGGCGTGATGACGCCCGGTGGCGTCAACACCATCCGCAAGCCCGTATCGGACAGTCCGGTCAGCCGTGAGCGCATCGGCATCCTTGAGTTTCTCTTCAAATGAGGACGTGGCTTGCGCTTTCATGCCTGCTTGCGGGGTTGCTTATGACGATCGTTAACGCCATGGCTGCGCCGGGAGAGGTGATTGATCCCGGTCAGCGTTTTCTGGAACAACAACAGCAACAACAGCAAGAGCGCCTGTTGCGAAAAAAACCGGGGAAGATTGAGGTGGAGAAGCCGAAGAAGCCGGAGAAGGCAGCGCCGGAAGCGCCATGTTTTCCGATTGACGGTATTGAACTGAAAGGCGCCACGTTGCTGGACGGGAAGGATCGGAATAAAATTCTTGCTCCCTACCTGCATACCTGCATGGGAACGACCCGGATCAACCGTTTAATGTATGACATTACACAATATTACGTCAGCCATGGTTATGTGACGACACGCGCCTACATACCTCCCCAGAACCTGAAACGCCGCCATCTCACACTCCTTGTCAAAGAAGGTTTCGTGGAGGAGATGCGCCTGAATGAAAATACGTCCACGGATAGACGTAAGCTGGCAGCGGCCTTTCCTGTTTCAACAGGAGACATCCTGAAACTCCAGAATCTGGAGCAAGGGCTGGAGCAGATGAACCGCGTGCCGTCTTCCCGCGCGCGCATGAAATTGTGGCCGGGAGACAAACCCGGCGGGTCGAAGGTGGTGGTGGAGAATCACCCACAAGATGCATTCCGCATGACGCTCGGCTACGATAATTCCGGCCAGCAATCCACCGGCGAAAACCGCGCTCGGGCCGGTATCGAGTGGGACAACATTCTTGATCTGAACGATACGTGGTCGGTCTTCTATATCGGCAACCAGGATACGAATGCGGTGGCGGCGTCCATGAGCGTGCCCTGGGGTTGGTGGACGGTTTCCTTTTCCTACAGCTATTCGGAATTTTTGTCGTTGGTCAGTCCGGTGGCGGAGTTGTTCGGCACCTTCAATAGCGCCGTGGTGGATGTGAATCGCGTATTGTACCGGAGCCTGAAAGGAAAAACCTCGCTGGACGTTTCCCTGAACCGTAAGGAATCTGCGCGCGTGATCAACGATGTGGCGCTGGTCGCTCAACCCCTGACCGTTGTCCGCGCATCGCTGCAACACCGGCAGCGGTTTGATACCGCCATTCTGTTCGCGGATGCAGGGTTCTCCCGAGGAGTCCATGCATTCGGTGCGCTTTCCGATGCGCCCAATCTTTCCCCCGATATTCCCCGGGCGCAGTTTTCGGAGGTGGACGCAGAGCTGAACTACCGGCAAGCGCTGGGGTCGGCGTTGACTTGGCAGTTGAACATGCGCGGGCAGTATGCCTTCGATTCCCTGTTCGGCTCCGAGCAGATTCTGCTGGGAGACAATGCAACGGTTCGCGGTTACATCGGCGCGAATGTAAGCGGCGATTCCGGCCTGTATATCCGTAACGAATTGCAGACCCGGCTGCCGCCGTTTATGCATTCGGTGTTCACGCCGGATCTTTACCGCAGGTTTCAGCCTTACGCCTTCGCCGACTATGGTTACGCCCGTCTGAAGGCGGCGGGCGGCGGCCAGTTCCTGAGCGGTGGCGGCGCGGGCTTCCGCTATGCGGGGGATTGGGTTTCGCTGGATCTGGCTGCCGCATGGCCCATTGCCGCCAGCGGCACGGTACAAAAGTCCGACTTTGAATTGTATATCAATACGACTGTTAAGTTGTTGTAGGCGCGTTGTGGTTACGGGCCAGGGTTCTATAAACAATAGCGAAGACATGCATGTCTATATGCACCTTCGGGGAGGGTGTATAAGTCCATCCCATATTTATGGGATTTACAGCATGCGCGGGCGTATGCATGCTGTGGCCGGGACGGAGGCAAAAACGTGCGGCAGATGAAGTGGATTCCGGTTGTTTTTCTCGGTTTTTGGGTGATGGCAATCCAGTCATCCATGGGTATCTGCGCCGGTCTGATTGTTGATCCCACCGCACCGATTGGATTCCGGCCGCAGGTGAGTGCGGCGCTGAACGGCGTGCCGCTGGTGAATATCGTCAATCCGTCGGCGGGCGGCGTGTCGCACAACAAATTTCTGGATTACAATGTTGCCGTGCCGGGGCTGATTCTGAATAACAGTCTTGTGGGCGGAACGAGCATACTGGGCGGCGCGGTTGGTTTGAATCCGAAATTGACACTTTCCGCAGGCGTCATCCTGAACGAGGTAACGGGAACGAATCCGACATCCCTGCTGGGTCCGACGGAGGTGTTCGGCCCGGCGGCGAACCTGATTGTGGCCAATCCGAACGGATTGACGGTGAATGGCGCAAGCTTCCTCAACACGCCGCGCGTGAGTTTGACGACTGGCCTGCCGAATTATCAGGCGGGGAATCTGCACCTGAATATCGCTGGCGGATCGCTCTCAGTCTCGGGAGCCGGCCTGGACGGATCCGGTTTAAGCCAGCTTGATCTTTCGGCGGAACGCATCTTTCTGGATGCCGCGATCAATACGGACGGCATCCTGAACGTGCTCGGTGGCCGGAACGATTACGCCTACGCTACGGGCGCATCCACGGGGGTAGCGGGTGGTGCGGCCGGATACGGCGTGGATTCCACGGCGCGCGGCACGGTGACGGCGGGCAATGTGGATATGGTGGTTACAGGTGCGGGCGTGGGCGTGCGTCAGCTGGGTTATGCGGTTTCGATGGCCGGAGATGTGCGGCTGACGGCGGATGGCGATATTGTGATGGGCGGCGCGGGTTCGGCCAACGATCTGGTGGTAACATCGGGCGGTGCGGTATCGGTGACGGGCGATGCGGGCTCGGGCCGGGATACGGTGATTTCGGGCAACAGCATCTCGGTGACAGGCGGCATTCAGGCCAGCCGGGATATTGCGCTTGCTTCCACGGGCGTGCTGACGAATACGGGGATGGTGACGGCGGTGCGCGATCTGACCGCAAGCGCCGCGGCATTGACGAACAACGGCGGTTCTCTGACCAGCGGTGGCGCGCTGAGCATGAACACAACGGGAGCGGCGGATTTCTCGAATGGCGCGGTCCGGGGTACGGATGTCACCGTTCAAAGCGGCGGCGCCGTGACCAACACCAACGGCATTCTCGTTGCCTCCGGTTCGATGTCCGCCCGGATGCAATCACTGGATAACGCCGGGCAAATCGCATCCGGCGCCGGCATGAGCCTGACCACCACGGCGCAGTTGACCAACCGGGCATTGATACAGGCAAACGGCAATATGACGCTCAATGCCGGAACGGATATCGTCAACGATCACGCCAATATCCTTGCGGTGAACGATCTTTCAATGACGGCGGCGGGTGAAGTCCGCAATCAGGCGGGAACGATCGACAGCAATGGTCATATCACGATAATCGCCGCAAGCCTGAAGAACCAGCGTGATCCGGTGACGACCGTTGCATACGGCAATGGCTGGCAGCAGCGCGAAAGCTCCGGCGCCGCCACGATCAATGCCAGCGGCAACATGACCATCAACACGGGCACGGGCCTGAATGATGCCGGTAATATCACCGCAGGCGGCGACCTGACCGTCAATGGCGCGAACTTTACCAATCAGGCGCATACGCTGACGACGCTTCAGTATGTGCCGGTCCGGGTCTGCAAGGTGAGATTCTTCGGATGTGTCTGGTGGGGAACCAACTGGGTTCCCAGCTACAGTTATGCCAATACGCCCGCCGCCATCACAGCGGGCAATACCGCCACGTTCAATCTGAGTGGGGTATTGAGCAACACCGGCACGGTGACCAGCCGGAACCTGAATGTCACGGCGGGCGGTGTGCGCAACGGCATCTTCAATTTCAATGTCCAGACGCCCGCATCCACACTTCCCTCCTCGACCATTAATCTTGCGCCGCTGTTTCAGCCCGCGGCGCAGGCCAACAGCATCTTCACGTACACGCGTCCGGCACAGAGCCAGTACCTGGTGGCGGCGAATCTGGCATTGCCGCCGGGCGGTGTTCAGCTGACGCCGCAGTATCTGGCCAGCCGTCTCACTCAGGCTGAATCGCCCACGCAGCGCTATTTCGCCGATCCGATTCTTGAAGCGCGGCTGCTCAGGCAGGCGGCCATGCAGCAAACGGGCCGGGCTTTCTTTATTGATGAGACGAAGACGGAGAGGGATCAGCAGCAGAGGCTCTATGACAATGCCATTGCATTCGCCAAAGAAGGCAGGGATGAGGTGCGGCTGGGCGAAGCGCTGAGTACGGCCCAGATCGAATCGCTGACTGCTCCGATCTTGTGGTATGTGAGCCAGCGGGTACGCGGCGAGGATGTGCTGATGCCGGTGGTGTATCTGCCGAGGCTGTCGCGCGAGAATCTAGCGGCGCGAAACGATGGTGAGATCATTGCCGATGAGGCGGATTTCAAGGTGGCCAGGACGTTCCGTAATACCGGTGATGTGGTGGTCAAAAACGACCTCTCCATCGAAGCGGACACCATCGTCAACGAGAAACGCGTGGCCGATGCGGTGGATGTGGGCGTCAAGTACGCGAAGTTCTTCGGTTCGGACAAGGTGGAGATGATTCACTACAAACAGGCGCAGGCGGGCGGCAATCTTTCGGCGGGGAA
>BTQQ01000025.1:0-15508 GCA_036985955.1 Zetaproteobacteria bacterium
CGTCGAATCAGTGCTGAATGTCCATCCTGCTGACGCAGTTCGCTAACCGACACGCCTGAGATATACGACAGGTAGGCTGGCACCAACGGCAATACACAGGGCGATAAAAATGATAACAATCCGGCAATCAAGGCACCGGCCAATGTAACCTCAATCATTCAAATCTCCTTTATCTGCATCGAAAACATCACAGATGCCCACGATTCGACCCTCAACTGCTATAGCATCAGCTTTCAGTCCCTTGGGATAACCGGAACCATCCCACTTTTCGTGATGGGTCAGCGCAATAGAAGAAGCCATCTTCATCAATTTGGATTGAAGGTTGTCACCGATTATTCTGGCTCCAATTTCTGGGTGCTGCCGGATCAATTGCCATTCATCAGCATCCAGAGGCCCTTCTTTCAATAAAATATGATCTGGTATGCCGATCTTGCCTAAATCATACATGGGCGATGTCGCTTCCACCAGATCCACATGTTCCATATCAATGCCTCCCTGGTGTTTTTCTGATAACGGAAAGCCGGGCAACGGCTATTTCCAGCTCCATAAGCGCCTTGCCCACATTTCCAGGATGTGAAGCCCGAAACCGGCCTCGGGCAAGTTGGACTGCCTGCTTGGCGCGCGATGCATCAATTTGATCCGATCGCTCAATGGCATCGGCCAGAATCGTCACGCTATCCGGCTGGACTTCCATAAACCCGCCAAGAATTACCATCTCATCACGCTTCACCTCTGGACAATTGCAACCCGGAAGACAGTCGATGCGTAGAATGCCTGGTCGTAGAATCGCCAGCAAAGGAGCATGATTCGAAAGTATTTTTAGCTCCCCATCGGCAGTCCTAGCGACGATCGAGCAAGCCTCGCTCCTATATATTTCACCCTCTACAGTCGCTATATGTGTCTTCAAAATGCAGCCGTGCTTCCATTTTTATGGAGGTTATTCATATAGGTTCTCCTATCAAACATGATGCATATCCCTGTTTCTCTGCTGTTTGATCACCGAACAGGCGAAAGCGATGGCATGGTATTTAACGCACATAGGCCTCGGCGGCATAACGGCGCATCATGCGGTGGCTGTTGAAATAGGAGGCATTCTTGCTGATCGCGCCCTTCATGACCGCGATCCAGCTGCCCCGATCACCGTAGTAAAGCGGCAGGACAACCTTTTCCAGCTTATCATAGAGCGAAGATGCATCGCCGCCGTTGGCTGCTTCCCCGCTACCGCCGATGGCCCAGCCGGTGATGCCCTCGATGCAGCCCTCGATCCACCAGCCGTCGAGCACGGACAGGTTGGGCACGCCGTTGAAAGCGGCTTTCATGCCGCTGGTACCGGAGGCCTCCATCGGTTTGAGCGGCGTGTTCAGCCATACATCCACGCCCGAGACCATAGATAATGCGATGTCCATATCGTAATTCGGGATATAGGCCATGGGGATGATGCCCGAGAGCTCGTGCATGTGATGATGCAACTCCTCAATCAGGTGATGGCCTGGTTCATCCCTGGGGTGGGCCTTGCCGGATAGCACGATCTGGAAGGGGTGCCTTTCGGCGATAGCCTTTAAGCGCGCCATGTCGGTGAATAAAAGATCCGCACGTTTATAAGCGGTCATACGCCGGGCGAAACCGAGGATGGGAAGTTCCGGTTTGAGCTTGGTTCCGGTGAGGGAGCGAACCTTGTCGATCAAGCCCTGCCTGGCCTGAGCATGGGCCTCCCAGATCGCCTCATCGGGGATACAGCACTCCGCGCGCACCAAAATCTCCGCCTCGTGGCACCAGCCGGGAAGGTGGGCGCTGAAAAGCTCGCGGTATGGCGGGGATACCCAGGTGAAGGGGTGGACTCCGTTGGTGACGGCACGTACATGGTAGCCGGGAAACAGCTTTCTGGAAACCTCCGCATGCCGCTTGGCGACACCGTTGACATATTCACTGAGATTTATGGCCAGCCGGGTCATGTTGAGGTTATCGTTACCTGCCAGCAGCTTCAGGGTATCCGGATCAACCACCTCGGCCATGATCCGCCGCACCAGATCATAAGAAAAACGATCCTGGCCGGCCTCCACCGGCGTATGGGTGGTGAAATCGCACAACTCGCGCACGCGCGGAAGATCATATGCCGACTCGCCGGGACGCACATCCTCTTGCGGATAGGCATGGCGGTGCAGCAGCTCCAGCGCCAGTAGGGCGGAATGACCCTCGTTCATATGGTACTGGCGCAGCGTGAAGCCCAAAGCCTGCAACAGGCGTATGCCGCCAATCCCCAGCACAATTTCCTGTTTGAGCCGGTAGGCATCGTCGCCGCCATAGAGGTAATGTGTGATCTCCCGATCCGCGGGCTGGTTCTCATCGATATCCGTATCGAGCAGGATGACCGGAATCTCGCCGTTCATATGCCCCTTGAGCACATACAGCCAGCCGGCGACCCACACCGGTCTGCCCTCGATGGATACGGCCACCTTGGCCTCCAGCGGGGTGGCCCAGCGCGAAGGCTCCCAGGGGGAGGGGTGCTCAATCTGTCTTCCCCGGACATCGATCTCCTGTTCGAAATAGCCGGCATGGCTGATGAGGCTGACCGCCACCATGGGGATTTCCAGGTCGGCGGCCGAACGCATGGTATCACCGGCCAGCACGCCCAGGCCACCACTGTAGGTAGAGATGTCGTTTTGCAGTGCGATCTCCATGGAGAAGTAGGCGATGCGCGGCGTGCGCGTGAATTGGTCAAGATGGGTCATGGTTGTATCTCCTTTGGTTCATCAATCCGGCCATTTCCAGTTGCGCACCTCGGGCATATCCTCGCCATGTTGGGTAATATACTGTTTATGCTCAATCAGTTTATCGCGCATAGACTGTTTGATGTATGCCGTTCTGGAACCCAGTCCGGGCACCCTGTCCAACACATCCTCCACCAGATGAAAGCGATCCAGATCATTGCGCACCACCATGTCGAACGGCGTCGATGTCGAGCCCTCCTCCTTGTAGCCGCGCACATGCATTTTGAAATGGCACCTGCGGCGATAGGTCAGGCGGTGGATAAGCCATGGGTAGCCATGGTAAGCAAAGATAACGGGGGTGTCCGCCGGGAACAGGGTGTCGAAGCCCTTGTCGTCCAGCCCGTGGGGATGCTCGCTCTTTGGCTGTAGCGTCATCAGATCCACAACGTTGATCATCCTGATTTTCAAATCAGGAAGATGCTGGCGCAGCAGCGCAATGGCGGCCAGCACCTCCAGCGTCGGCACATCTCCGGCCGCCGCCATGACCACATCCGGCACCGATCCCTGATCGTTGCTCGCCCACTCCCAGATACCGATACCGGCGGTGCAGTGTTTGATGGCCGCATCCATATTGAGCCACTGGAGATCAGGTTGCTTGCCGGCGACAATGACATTGATGAAATCATGGCTGCGCAGGCAGTGATCGGCGACCGACAGCAGACAATTGGCATCCGGCGGCAGATAAACGCGAATGATGTCCGCCTTTTTGTTGACGACATGATCGATAAAGCCGGGATCCTGATGGGAAAAACCGTTGTGATCCTGTCGCCAGACATGCGAGGTGAGCAGATAGTTGAGCGAGGCGATGGGCCGCCGCCACGGAATCTCCTTGCTCACCTTGAGCCACTTGGCATGCTGGTTAAACATGGAATCCACAATGTGAATAAATGCTTCATAGCAGGAAAACAGACCGTGACGGCCAGTGAGCAGATAGCCCTCCAGCCAGCCCTGACAGGTGTGCTCGCTCAATATTTCCATGACGCGTCCGTCCGGCGACAGGTGATCGTCTTCCGGCAGCATGCCGGCCTGCCAGGCGCGGCCGGTGACCTCAAACAGCGCCGCCAGACGGTTGGAGGCCGTCTCGTCCGGGCCGACGACGCGGAAATTACGCGTCTGCATGTTGAGCCGCATGACATCGCGCAGAAACGTCCCCATCACCCTTGTCGCTTCGGCCAGCGACTGTCCGGGCCGCGGCGCCGCCACGGCGTAATCACGGAAATCGGGTAACTTCAGCGGCTTGAGAAGCAATCCGCCGTTGGTGTGAGGATTGGAGCCCATGCGCCGCTCTCCGGCAGGGGCCAACGCCTGTAAGCCGGGGATCAGGGTTCCGTTTTCATCAAACAGTTCTTCCGGCCGGTAGCTGTGCATCCACTCCTCCAGCAGTTGGAGATGTTCTGGCCTGGCCGCCAGTTCGCCGAAAGGCACCTGATGCGAACGCCAGGAACCCTCGGCCTTTTTGCCATCCACCTCTTTTGGCCCGGTCCAGCCCTTGGGGCTGCGCAGGATGATCATGGGCCAGCGCGGCCGTTTGGCGATGCCATGGGCGCGGGCTGCCTGCTGAATCTCTCTGATCCTGTCCGCGACCGTATCCAGCGTGGCCGCCATTTTCTGATGCATGGCTTCAGGCTCGGAGCCTTCCACGAACCATGGTTCATATCCGTAGCCGATGAGCAGGCTCTCCAGTTCCTCGCGGTCGATACGCGCCAGAATTGTGGGATTAGCGATCTTGTAGCCATTGAGATGCAGGATGGGAAGCACCGCGCCGTCGCTTGCCGGGTTGAGGAACTTGTTGCTATGCCATGCCGTGGCCAGCGGCCCTGTCTCCGCCTCGCCGTCGCCCACGACGCAGGCCGCGATGAGATCGGGATTGTCGAAGACCGCGCCAAAGGCATGCGACAGCGAGTAACCGAGCTCGCCGCCTTCGTGGATGGAGCCGGGCGTTTCGGGCGCCACATGGCTGGGTATCCCGCCGGGAAAGGAGAACTGTCTGAACAGCTGCTTCATGCCGCCGGCATCGCGGCCAATGTTCGGATAAACCTCGCTGTAGGTTCCCTCAAGGTAAGTGTTGGCCACCAGCCCGGGGCCGCCATGTCCCGGCCCGGCGATGTACATCATGTTCAGGTTACGTTCATTAATGACACGGTTCAGATGCGCATAGATGAAGTTCAGGCCGGGCGTAGTGCCCCAATGTCCGAGCAATCGAGGCTTGACGTGTTCGAGGCGCAAGGGTTCCTTCAGCAGAGGATTGTCGAGCAGGTAGATTTGCCCCACGGAGAGATAGTTGGCCGCCCGCCACCAGGCATTGATGCCGTGCAACATATTCGCTGAAAGCGGCTTTTCATTCGCTGATTTGTTCATGTATGCCTCCTGCGGCATCGCGCCACACAATATTTTCGGCTTCCCGGGCCAATACCAAAGCTTCATCAACCGCCATAACCCATGTCTGCACGCCCGCTCCCGGCGCGCTGACAAGAGATTCACCGCCTCTGGCCGCTGCGTTCGCCCGGCCGTCAAGAGCAATGCCGAGGCACTCAAGACCATTGAGGATGCCTGCCCGTATGGATGGACAGTGCTCGCCCACGCCGCCGCCGAACAGGATGCCGTCCACGCCGCCGAGCGCCGCCACATAGGCGCCGATGTATTTGCGGGCGCGATAGCAGTAGAGATCGATAGCCAGCCGGGCATCCGCATCATCGGAAGCCAGCAACCGGCGCATGTCGCCGCTCTTCCCCGACATGCCGAGCAGCCCGCTCTCCCGGTTCAGCATCCGCTCCAATGCTGCGCCGTCCAGGCCGGCCTCGCGCTGCAAATGGACCAGCACACCCGCATCCACGTCTCCCGGGCGCGTTGCCATCACCAGACCCTCAAGGGGCGAAAACCCCATGGAGGTATCCTTGGGAAGGTCACCCTTCATGGCCGTGATAGAGCAGCCGGAACCGAGCTGCAGGGAGATTACCCTGCCACCATCCGCAAGATCGGGGCGTAACGCCCGCCAGCGCCGCCACATGGCCTGATGAGCGATGCCGTGGAAGCCGTAGCGTCGCAGGCCATGCTTGCGGACCAGTTCGTGCGGCAGGGCATAAATGGCGGCAACCTCCGGAAGTGCGGCGTAGAAAGCGGTGTCGAACACCGCCATCTGAGGAAGCGCCGATCCCAATACCTCGCGGCAGGCGCGCACGCCGGCCAGAGCGGGCGGGTTGTGCAGTGGCGCCAGATACGCCAAATCCGCGATTGCCTTCTCCTCCCCGGCATGCAGCAGGCAGGGTGTGGTGAAGGCGCCGCCGCCATGCACGATACGATGGGCGACAACCGCGACATTTTTCAGCCCGTGCATCCGCACAAAGTCGCGAAGAATCGGGGCATAGGGTTCTGCCGCTGCGGGCTCGTGGAGCGCAGCCAGCCGATGCGGGCCTGCGCCGTTGAAGCCGAACGCATCCAGCCGCAGGGATGAACTGCCGACATTCATGGTCAGAATGATCTGTTTCATGTGGATGTGGCGTTTGACAGCATTGTCGATCATCCGGCCGGGACGGCAAATACGAGGACAAAGAGCAATGCCAGCGCCACGAGGATAAACCTTGCCCGTTCGCGGCGGTTTTGGCACACCGTAAATCCCACGAAGCATTGCAGCAGGTAATACAGCGCGAAAGCCCGCGATGCCAGCGTAACAATTTCAAATGTCGAACCCGACCAGGCAAGCGCCATGGCTGTGCCGCCGACCAGCAGATAGCCCCAGCGTTGACTCACGCGGCTATGTGTAACCTCTTCCATATTTGCCGCTGCCGCCATGGTGTCTGCTACCGCGGCGGAAAACTGTGAAAGGCCAGCAGCGATAATGAGTGGTGCCGACAATAGTGCCGCGACCGCTGCGGTAATCCGAATCAGACTATTGGCCGTATATTCTCCGTTCAGGACGTGCACAACGGGCAGCGCCAGGGCGACAAAGGCGACGTAGACCGCGAGTGAAACATATTGCGACCATCGCGAGGCCCGTATTCGCGTCCAGGTATCGAAGCGGTAGCCGAGATAGCGGGGGGTTTCGAAACCCTGTACGACGATCAGGGTGCCTGCCACAATGGTCACCATTTCCCAGCCGGAGCGTTGCGGCATGGCCGGTAGTACGAAAGATCCTGCGTCCAGAAAGCTGTTGATGTCATAAATGGCGAATCCACCCAATAGCAGAGCCAGAATAAGCATCGTTGCGTATAAGGCCCAGCTCTCCAGTTTCTCCAGTGGCTTCAAGCCGCCCATGATACCGATAGCGGTGATCAGCCCTATCACCAGTGTGGTGAGCAGGCTCTTGTTGAAGCTCGAATCCATGGAGAAAGCACTGAGAACAAAGGCGCTCATGATGTGAATATAGAGGCATACCGATACGACATAGGCCGCAACGAGAGCAACATCCGACAGGCGTTCCAGCGTGAGCGTCATGCGTTTGTGGCCTGCCGCCAATACAGGTTCGGCACACAGAATATTGTGGCGCACAACCGCACCAGTATGGAAAGCGACAAAGGCCACCACAAGTATCGCCAATACGGAATAGGGCCCCACGCTGCTGGCCAGAATGGGGACGATCACCAGAAAACCGCTGCCAAAAATGGAAGCCAGCGGTGAACTCATCGCCGGGATGATCTTTGAGGCAGGCAGGGATTCGGGTTCGACCGCGCACCCATGCGAGATACGACCTTGCTCCTTCGTCATGGGGCACTCCGCCTACAGGTTTGCCCGGCATGCCTCATGTCACATGTTCGCATTGATACGGAGTTATTCCTACAGCTTCGCACTGCGCAATCTGAGCGCATTGGTAATCACGGAGACGGAACTGAAACTCATTGCCGCCGCGGCAATCACTGGCGACAATAGCAGCCCGAAAACGGGATAGAGCACCCCCGCGGCAATGGGTACACCGGCTGAATTGTAGATGAAGGCAAAGAACAGGTTCTGGCGGATATTCTTCATCGTGGCGCGGGAAAGTCTTCGGGCGCGTACAATGCCGGTGAGATCACCTTTGACCAGCGTTACCCCTGCCGACTCCATCGCCACATCCGTACCGGTACCCATGGCAATGCCGACATGCGCCTGCGCCAGCGCCGGTGCATCATTAATGCCGTCACCGGCCATGGCCACGATTTTACCTTCATCCTGGAGTTTTTTGACCACCGCAGCCTTTTGGTCAGGCAGTACCTCCGCCTCAAAACGATCAATGCCCAGTTTGGAGGCAACTGCACTTGCAGTATTACGATTGTCTCCTGTCAGCATCATCACTTCAATGCCTTCCTCGTGCAGAGCCTTGATCGCGCCGGGCGTGGAAGCTTTGACTGGATCAGACACACCTAGCAGTCCCGCGAGCTTCCCATCAACCGCAAGGTGCATCACTGTTTCCCCACCGAGTTGGTGTTCCTCGATGAAGGCTGCCAGGTCATCCGTTTCAATGTTGTTATCCTGCATCAGCTTTGCATTGCCCAGCAGGATTGCTTTGCCTCCAACCGAGGCGCTTACGCCTTTTCCGGTTATCGCAGTGAAATTTTCAACAAATTCCGGCTCCAGATTCTTCTCTTTTGCACCGGTAACAATGGCATCCGCCAACGGATGTTCACTGGCCCGTTCCAGGCTCATTGCCGTGCGGAGCACTGTATCTTCATCAACACTTCCAATGGCGTGAACAGTCGTCAACACCGGTTTGCCCTCGGTCAACGTACCGGTCTTGTCTACCACAACCGTGTTTACTTTTTCCATAATTTCCAGCGCTTCGGCGTTTTTAATCAGTACGCCGACGGTAGCACCACGGCCTGTACCAACCATGATGGAAATCGGCGTGGCCAGTCCCAGCGCACAGGGACAGGCGATAATCAGTACTGCCACGGCATTAACGATGGCATGTGCAAGCCTTGGTTCAGGTCCGAAGATCATCCAGACAGCAAAAGCGATCAGGGCAATTCCTACCACGGCCGGTACAAAATAACCGGCTACGGCATCGGCCATCTTCTGGATTGGGGCACGTGAGCGCTGTGCCTCAGCCACCATGTTCACGATTTGTGACAGCAGCGTGTCCGCGCCTACTTTCTCGGCCCGCATCAGCAGTGAACCATTACCATTGATCGTAGCACCAATCAGTTTCTCCCCGGCAAACTTTTCTACCGGAACCGGTTCGCCGGTCACCATCGATTCATCGACATTGCTCTCCCCCTCGGTCACCACGCCATCCACCGGCACCTTTTCGCCGGGGCGGATGCGCAACACATCACCGGCCACCACATCTTCCAGCGGCACATCGGCTTCAGAGCCGTCCGCATTCACACGCCGTGCTGTTTTCGGCGCCATGCCGAGCAGCAGCTTGATCGCCTCATTGGTGCGAGAGCGGGCGCGCAGTTCCAGCACTTGCCCCAACAACACCAGGGCAGTGATCACCGCTGCGGCCTCGAAATAGACATCAACCAGCCCGCCCTCCATCTGCATGACAGGTGGAAATATCCCCGGCAGCAGCAGCGCAACCATGCTGTATATCCAGGCCACGCCCACGCCGAGGCCAATCAAGGTAAACATGTTCAGGTTCCATGTTTTGATGGAAAGGGCAAAGCGCTCAAAAAACGGCCAGCCTCCCCACAGGATCACGGGTGTAGCCAAAACAAATTCAATCCATTGCACCGTGCCCATGCTCAAGCCGGTTGGCAACCAGCCGGGAGCCAGATCCGCCACCATGGCCAGAATAAATACCGGCACAGCCAACAGGGTGCTTACCTTGAAACGGCGGCTCATGTCCTCCAGTTCAGGGTTTTCCTCTTCAATAGCCACAGTTCTTGGCTCCAGTGCCATACCACATTTGGGACAGGAGCCGGGGCCGTCACTGACAATCTCGGGATGCATCGGGCAAAAGTATTCCGTTTTTTGTGCCAGTACCGGTGCTGCCATCGGTTCCAGTGCCATGCCGCATGATTTACATATGCCCGGGCCTTTCTGCTCCTGGCCGGGACACATCGGACAGAAGTACATTGCCTCGGGATTTTCCGGCACTGTGGCTTTGGCAGCATGATGGTGCGCACAGGATTCGCCCTTGCCCTCGTAAGCTGCCGGGTCAGCCGAGAACTTCTCCACGCAGTGCTGGCTGCAAAAGCGGTAGGTTTTCTCCGCATGTTTGATGCGATGCGGCGACTCGGGTTTGACATGCATGCCGCATACCGGATCAATGGTGAACTGGTCAGGTTCGGATTTAAATTTCTCCACGCAATGGGCACTGCAAAAATGCCATATATGTCCGTCATGCTCCATGCTATGGGGTGAATCCTTTTTGACTTCCATGCCGCAAACCGGGTCAATATTCATGGTGCTTCTCCTTGATTTCTTGTAACTACTCAGTACCCCCGTCTTTTGCCCCATGGCGGCGTTGCTGCGATGCTCGAATCCTCACATATAACCACATATGCTACGGATTCTGTGCGTCCGTCGTCTTGCCATAAAGCAAAATCCAGGGCTCCTGAATAGTTGCGATTTCTCAATATTATATCCTGGTTCCGGCTTTGCCGCAGCGGCACCAGGTGCAGACGCACCCGGGATGCGTGCAAAGATATTTCTTACGCTTGCTGGGAAGCACCCGATTTGCCCACGGGAACAACAGACGGGTATACCACTGCTCCTGATGGTGCCGCACCAGCCATTGCCGTATATCACCGGCTTCAGCCAGGTGCCTTAAAAAACGGGTATATCCACCTTTCCCCAGCCTGGAGTACAGAAATCGGTTCACAATGCCCGCGCGCATCTTTTTCCCCAGCGCCTGCTGCCACATCCGGTCGTAGACTTCCGGCTTGCCCTGTAGCCAGGCTTGGGCCGCCAGGTGCCCGGATACCAGGGCATAACGCATCCCGAAACCCCACAGCGCATCCTGAAAACCGGCGGCCTCACCGGCATAAAGCACGTTGCCCTTGCGGGCGGTTGCGGGATAGCTGATGTTGCCCAATCCACCGAACCGTCTGGCGTCCTCCCCGATTGAAAAATCGAGATGTTGCTGAAAAAAGTCTGCACTCCTCTCAAGATAGACATGCTCACTGTGGAAATCGTCGAATATACAGATGGCCAATGTGGCTTGCCCTTGGTGGATCAGCAGATAGGCATAGCCCTTTGGGGCGAGATCATCGGATAGTGCGGCATAGGCGCCATCCGCCATATCGGTGCTGAACTGATACCCCGCGGCAATGACATCACCGGCTCTGGGACCTTCGGCACATATTCCGCCTTCGGGCAATCTCCGGATACGATCGCCAAACCGCACCTCGACGCCCAGCGCACGCGCCTGGGCAAGCAGCGCGCTATCGAATGTGTCCTCACCGCTACCACGGCGCACCAGATAGAACAGTGGTTGTTTGCTGGTGTAATGGAAGATTTGGCCGGAAGGGCCATAGACCGTAAGGTGCGTAAATCCGGCATGCGGAAAATCAGGTTCAATCCCCATCCGCTCCAGCGTGCCGATCACATTCCCTGTATCGGTCCAGTTTTCCTGTCCCTGAAAGTCGCCATGGAAACGCGATCCCACCGTTCGTTTGCGCTCATGAACCACAGCCTTGCCGCCTGCCCGGGCACAGGTAATGGCAGCCGCCAGTCCGGCAGGCCCGGCACCGGAAATGTGTAGCACTTTCTTGCTCAGGTTTGACGATATTTGTTGGGAAGTCAGGCTATTTAGCAACGGATTATTCCATCATCTCACGCTTAAGGAAGCGCTGAATAAATCTTGTTCGATGAGACTGCAATGGAAAATGAGCGAGTTCAAGGCAAGGATTGCAAGTCATAGCACCGCTATGGCTTAAATCTTTAACGCAGAAATCGCTTATTTTACATACAGTATCGCGGATCATGGTTTGTTCAGCACTTCCTTAACAGGCATGATCAGAGGCTGAAGGGCTTCAGGGTTGTTGCACAACGCCTTGGCATGTGGTTTCAATAGTTTTTTAACCTGATCCATGGCCTGACTCCACACATCCCGGCCTTGTCCGGTTTGAGGCCAGGGCAGTTCCGGCAACTCGGGTTCCAGCACCACGATCAGCACCTTGCAACCACAGGGACAACGCCTGAACGTCAGTGCCTGATCGGACAGATACCACGGACGATGCCGGAACAGGAGCGTATCCAGTATTTCAACCATTGGCCAGGAGTTTCCAGCCACCATATCCGTACCATGGAAGCCCCGTGTGCGGTTGGCAACATGATGGACGATCAATACGTCCAGGTCATGTTTGCAACATATTGCATCGGTAGGCGCGAGATCAATCACGGCTCCGTCGCAATAGTGCTCTCCATCAATTTCAACCGGCTGATATAGCAGCGGGATCGCGGAACTCGCGACGATGCGTGGAGCCAGTTCACCCTCTGAGAAAACCGTCTTTTCTCCACTGGCCAGACAAATCGCAAGGGCGTGGAAGGGGACCTGGCATTGTTCAAAATACCTGACGGCCAGATGTTTCCGGCAAAATGCCAGTGCAGCATCCGTTTTGGAGATGCCTGTAAATTTTCGCCCGCGGAAAGCCAACAATTCCCATAATGAGCGCCTTACCGATCCCGGTTGCCAGAAATTCTCTGGCTGAAGCTGATCAAGGGCTTGAGTCCAGTCCTGCAATGGCGTCCCACTGGCATATACGCCGCCGACGATGGCACCTGCACTGCATCCGGCAACCGCCGCAATGGGTAAGTTCAGGTTTTCTATTGCCTGTAGAAAGCCGGTATGGGCATAGACGCCACGCACGCCTCCCGCGCTCAGCACCACGCCGATACGAATCCCCGCACGCATCCGCTAGCCCGCCGTATCCTGGCACGCACTGCGGAAGCAGGATAGCCGTTTGAACTCCGGTATATCTTCCATCACGAATCTTTTTTTGCCGATGGATTGGTTGTGGTGCCATGCGGGTTGCCTTCAGCCACATCCGGGAAGAGTTGTTGCAAGCCCATGGAGTGGCCATTTGCCGCCACAATACGGGCATGCCTGCGGCGCAAGGAACGGGGGGCTTCTACGCCACAGGAGTGGGCGATCACCCCAAGCTCATGCACGATATTCCGCACATAGTTTGCCACCATGACACCCTTATCCGCGGGATCAAGGCCACGTTGTAATCGTGGATTATGCGTGGTGATGCCCGTCGGGCAGGTGTTGCGATTACACTGCATGGCTTGAATGCAGCCCAGAGAAAACATAAAACCCCTTGCCGAATTGATGAAATCAGCTCCCATGCACAAGGCCCACGCTACATCGGACGGCGTGACCAGTTTGCCAGAACAGATGATCCTGATTCGCTCCCGCAGGCCATAAGCAATCAAATGGTCAACCACCATTGGCAGGCTTTCAGTCAATGGCATACCCATATAATCCATCAACGACTCCGGCGCCGCGCCGGTGCCACCGTCGGCACTATCTACGGTAATGAAATCCGGTGCCGAATCTTTGCCGTGTCGGTGAATCTCCTCAAAAAGCTGATCGAGGACATCACAATCACCGATTACCAGTTTGAAGCCCACCGGCTTGCCTGTAACACTGCGCACGCGTTCCACCATGTCTATCAGATCACCGGGGTTGCCGATATCTGTATGGCGATTCGGGCTGACCGACGCCTCACCTTGCGGTATGCCGCGAATCTCCGCGATCTCTTCGGTGACCTTTCCTCCCGGAAGTATGCCGCCCTTACCCGGCTTGGCCCCCTGACTGAGCTTGATTTCAAACATCCGCACTTGTTCATGGGCGGCGATCGCGCGTAGTCGCTCATCACAGAGGCGACCCGCCTCATCCCTGACGCCGTACTTGGCCGTGCCGATCTGGAACACGATATCGCCACCCCCCTCCAGATGCCAACGGGAGAGTCCTCCTTCCCCCGTATTGAGCCAGCAGCCGGACATCGCCGCTCCCTGAGACAGAGCCTGTACAGCCACCCTGGAGAGCGCCCCATAGCTCATCGCTGAAATATTGAAAACGCTTTGGGCCTGATAAGGGTGCAGGCATTCCGGGCCGATGGTCACAGGTGCAACCGGAGCGAACTCTTCCGCCAGCTTCGGAAACGGGCTATTGACGAAATATATAGTTCCAAGCGGGTGGAGATCGCGTGTCGATCCAAAGGCTGCGGTATGCATCTCATTTCTGGCCGCACGGTAAACCCACTCCCGCTGTGTCCGGTTAAACGGCATCTCTTCACGGTCCATGGCAAAGAAATATTGCCTGAAAAAGACGCCCAGATGCTCAAACCAGCCACGGAAACGCCCAATGAGCGGATAATTATGGCGGATCGCATGCCTTGTCTGCATGACATCTGCAATGAACATGAGCAAACCTGCTAGCAGGATCAGCGCAAACAGCAGCACCAGTCCTGCCAGTAGCCAATGTGTGAACCAATCCATCCAGCTGATCATTTCAGAGTTTCCATTCAATCATTATCACCTTGCTCCCGTGGTTTCGCGCTGCGTAATATCAACACATGGCCGATCATCCAGCCGGGACGGCAAACACAAGGACAAAAAACAATGCCAGCGCCGACAATGGGCGGTGCCGTGGCCGGCGCGCATATCTCGGTTGTCGAAGCGGAAGCCATGCTTTGCTCAACCTTGTATCCGGTTGAAGCGCATCCTCAATCGTTGTAGCGACGTGATGAACGTGAAGCAAACACGTTATAAAGTGGAACCCAGATCAGCGCCACATACCAGCCATAGCCATAGGCCTCGATCAGCCCGATGAAAAAGCTGCTCCAGTTGATGCCGGTGAATCCTGGCAGCAGCTTTTGCCAGGCCGTGTACATCGCATGCTCGGGGAACAGCGCATCAAACGCGACACATAGCGCAAAGGTGATGGCCAGGAACAGGCTGCTGGCGTGGCCAACGGCCACAAGAGAAATTCTGTTATTCATGGCTGGCCTCCTTGATATGTTTATGGATGAACAACGAAGGCTGTTCGTCGAACTGGTCCAGGCATTTTCTTGAGCAAAAACGATAGAGATTCCCCTGATACATTACGCCATAGCCTTTATCTGTACCAACTTCTTTTCCACAAACCGGATCAATGAACTTTCCCTGATCCGAACCATCATGCCCCGTATGCCCGCCATGACCATGTACCATGTGAGCCCCACATCCAAATCGCATCATCAAATAAAAAAACAATGCGAACAGAATAAACGAGCTTAGTCCTTCCATGCCGTGCCTCCTTTAGCCGATAAATTGGGTATAAACTCGGGAATGGATTCCTTATATCCGCGATATCCGCCGCTAAACAAGTGCAATTCTCCTTACCCCTTCGTGGGTGGTTTGTTGCAACAGGGGCCTCCATCCGATGACAGATTATCCAGTTCATTTTCCTCAGTGTAATACATCCAGCCGTGTTTCAGTCGCGCAGCCCAGCCGCTGCCAAGCGCCGCACCGGCATCAGAGATCGCCCGTTCCAGTTGCTCGGCTGTCGCCTCCAGGAGATTGTATGAGACGGCTATTTCCCGGCCATTGATCTGCACCTCCCCGACGCCCATCATCTTTTGCAGCACATTAATCAGTTGCTGTTCCACCGCTTTTTCCACGGTACAATCGAGAAGGAAGGTTCTGCGTTTGATGATCGCTTTGCCAGCAAGCATGGCCGATTGTTTACCGACATAAAGCGTTGGCCGGGCCAGGAAATTCTCCCGGCACTGCCGTGAGCAGAAATGGTATTCAATGCCTGTGTGCCCTGCGATAATCGTCGAATCCTTGGCATCCATGTCGCAAACAGGACATTTATTCGCCGTCATGATTGG